>JBDSSU010000059.1:0-17551 GCA_039928635.1 Opitutaceae bacterium
ACTCAGCGGGGTGAGGGCACCCCGCCCACATCGGAATCGGTAGGCCTAGTGGTCGTGACCGAAACGGAAATCTTCGGGCGCCAGCGGCAGCGCCGGCCGGCGCTCAACCAACGGGCCACCGCCCAACGCGCGCAGATCGATCAGCTCCTCGATTTTTCAGAGTTGGTCGAAGGGGATTTCGTGGTGCATCTCCAACACGGCATCGCGCTCTACCGCGGGCTGACAAAACTCGACACCGCGCAAGGCATCCGCGAGGTGATCTCCCTCGAGTTCGACGATCAGGTGACGCTGCACGTCCCGCTCCAGGAATCGCACCTCATCAGCCGTTACGTCGGTCTCAGCAAAACGAAGCCGCAACTCGGCCGCATCGGTTCCGGCCGCTGGGAAAAAGCGCGCCAGGCCGCGGAGCGCGCCACGATCGATCTCGCGGCGGAGTTGCTCCGCATTCATGCGTCGCGCGAAGCGCAACCCGGGCACGCATGTCCGGCGGACAACACGTGGCAGAAGGAATTCGAGGCGTCGTTCCCGTTCACCGAAACCCGCGACCAGCTCAAGGCGATCGCGGAGACAAAAGCCGACATGGAACGCACTCGCCCCATGGACCGGCTGATTTGCGGCGACGTCGGCTTCGGCAAGACCGAGGTCGCGATCCGCGCCGCCTTCAAAGCGGTGCAAGGGGGGCGCCAGGTCGCCGTCCTCGTGCCCACCACCGTGCTGGCCCAACAGCATCTCAACACGTTTCGCGAGCGCATGGCGGGTTATCCCATCGCCGTGGAGATGGTCAGCCGCTTCCGTTCACGGCAGGAGCAGAAGAAAATTCTCGAAGCCACGGCCGCAGGTCAGGCCGACATCCTCATTGGCACGCACCGCTTGTTGCAGCGCGACGTCCACTTCAAGGAACTCGGGCTGGTGATCATCGACGAAGAGCAGCGCTTCGGCGTGAAGCACAAGGAGGTGTTCAAGCACATGCGCGAAACCGTCGACGTGCTCTCAATGAGCGCGACGCCCATCCCGCGGACGCTGTATCTCGCCCTCACGGGAGCGCGCGATCTCAGCGTGATCGAGACGGCGCCGACGAACCGGCATCCGATTCAGACGATCGTGAAAACCTACGAGGAGAAAGTCGTCGTCGACGCGATCCACTACGAAATAAGGCGCGGCGGGCAGGTGTTCTATCTGCACAATCGCGTGCAGACGATCGACCTCGTGGCCGCACGGCTCCGCCAACTGCTCCCGAATGTCACCGTTGGGGTCGGTCACGGCCAGATGAACGCCGACAAATTGGAAGAAGTGATGACCGAATTTGTGGCCGGCCGCTACCAAGTGCTCGTGTGCACGACGATCATCGAGAGCGGTCTCGATATTCCGAACTGCAACACGATCCTGATCGAAGGCGCGGATCGTTTCGGATTGTCGCAACTCTACCAATTGCGCGGGCGGGTTGGGCGGTTCAAACACCAGGCGTACGCCTATCTTCTGCTCCACCGCCACACGCGTTTGCTGGAGATCGCGCGGCAAAGGCTTTCGGCGATGCGTACACACACCCAGCTCGGTGCTGGTTTTCGCATCGCGATGCGTGATCTCGAGCTGCGCGGCGCCGGCAATCTGCTCGGAGCGGAGCAGAGCGGGCACATCGTTGGCGTCGGTTTCGAACTGTACTGCCAGCTGCTCCGGCAGTCGGTCGCCCGCCTGAAGGGGGATAAAACCGCGGCTTACGTCCGGGCCAGCGTAAAGCTGGATTTCGTTTTTGTGGGCGAAGGCTCGGGACCGGCAAGCCGTGATGCGGCCGGTCGCGGCCGGCATGTCGACAGCTATACCGCGATCCGGGATGCCGAGGAAGAGGCGAGCGGCGCCGTCGAAGTCATTCCGATTCAGGCCCGGATTCCCGCAGGCTACCTCGGGGAGACGCGGCTGCGGATCGACTTCTATCGGAAGCTCGCCCTCGCCGAGACGCCCGCGAAGGTGAAAGAGATCGAGGCGGATCTGCGCGATCGCTTCGGGAAATTCGGGGACGAGATCCGGGCTTTGCTGCTGGTCACCGAAATTCGCATCCGGGCGGAACAAAAAGGAATCCTCTCCGTCGAAACTGAGTCGAGCCGGCTGAAATGCCTGCGCAACAGCGGTCGCCGCGACGATTGGGTGCAGGTTGGCACCCGGTTTCCGAGGTTGACCGCTCCAAAACCCCTCCTACGTTTACGCGAAATTGTTTCATTTTTGAACAACTTGCCCAACCCATGATGCTACGCCGTGTTACTCTGATTGCTGCCGCATTTGCGGGCGTTGTCTCTGCAGTGGCTCAACTGCAGCCTTCGGAAATCCCCCCCGTCGGAGACAGCCTCAATCTCCGCTTTGCCAACGGGATCGCCGCGATCGCCGAAGACAAAGTGATCACCGTTGATGATGTCCGTCGCGAAATCGGCCAGTACATCCCCAGCATCGAGAAGGAGTCGAAAAACGAAAAAGAATTTACCGACAAACTCGAGGCGCTCCAGGACAGCGTCATTCAGGACCTCGTCGACCGCGTGCTGATCATCAAAGAATTCCGCAAGGAAAAGGACGGCAAGGAAGCGCGGCATATTCCGGCAGCCTACATCGACAATCGCATCGACGAAATTTTGTCCGGGCAGTTCGACAACGACCGTTCGAAGTTCCTCGCCTACCTCCGCAGTCGCGGCACGACGTTGCGCGAATATCGCCGTGAGCAGGAAGAAGACATCATTTATCACTACATGCAGCAGCAGCAGCGGAAGTCACAAAGTATTGTGAGCCCGGCGCGGATCGAAACCTTCTACAAGGAAAACAAGGACCGTTTCTACGAGGAGGACAAAGTTTACCTCCGCCTGATCCAGCTCTCCCGCACGAATGACGAGTCGGACTCCGATCTCCGCGCGCAGGCCAATGATATTTTGCGCCGCATCCGGGGTGGGGAAAAATTCGAAGAGCTCGCGAAGGAATACAGCAAAGATGCGCGCCGCTCCAAGGGCGGTGATTGGGGCTGGCAACGCCGCTCTGACTTCCGAAAAGAATTTAGCGACGCGGCCTTCGGTTTGAAGAAAGACGAGGTCTCGGAACCCATCGTCCTCCCCGAAGGTTGCTTCCTGCTCTTCGCCGAAGACCGGAAGTTCGCTGGTATTCAACCGATCGACGAAGTGCGCGATCAGATCGAGCGCATGCTGATCAGCCAGATGACCCGCTCAAGCCAGGAGCGCTGGTTGGAACGCCTGCGCCGAAACGGGTACGTCAAACTCTACTGAGCGAGCCTCTCGGCCCGCTCGGTGTCGGAGCGCGCTAGCAGTTTGCTGTGCTCGGGCGCGTTTGACGCGTCGGCCCCCACGACATCACCGCGGAGGCGGGCCCTCAGGATGGGGGTTGGCTCACGACAAAGGCGCGTTCGGGCTCAACGCCGAAACGGCTCAAGCGGCGTTTTGACGTTGGGACACGCGTCAAGCCACCGGCCTTGCGGGCGTGCCCATTCGACGGCGTTGGCGATCACGCGACGGACGTTTGCGTCGAGGTAAGTGGGATAAGTTTCGTGGCCAGGACGGAAGTAGAAGATCTTCCCGTTGCCCCGCGTCCAGCAGCAGCCGCTGCGGAAAACTTCCCCGCCTTCAAACCACGAGATGAACACCTGCTCGTCGGGAGAGGGGATGCCGAAAGGTTCGCCGTACATTTCCTCGTGCGGCAGCTCGAAACCGGGATCGAGCCCCGCCGCGATGGGATGCCCGGGATTGCACACCCAAAGCCGCTCGCGTTCGCCGGCGACGCGCCAAGTCAACGAGCAGCTGGTCCCGAGCAGGCTTTTGAAAATTTTCGAGTAATGGCCGGAATGCAGAACAATCAAACCCATGCCTTCGAGCACCCGCTTCTGCACCCGGGCCACAATGTCGTCATTCACCTCGGCGTGGGCCAAATGACCCCACCAAGTGAGGACGTCGGTGGCAGCCAGGCGCCCCTCAGTCAGGCCGTGCTCGCGCTCCTGCAACGTGGCGGTGCTGACGAGCGCGTGGGGCAGAGACGCGCGTAATCCGTCGGCGATCGCCTGGTGCATTCCTTGGGGGTAGACCGAACCCACGAGCGGATTTTTCCATTCGTGGATATTTTCACCCCAGACGACGACGCGCAGCGGATTCATGGGGGATAGTCGGACGGGGATTGGCACGCCGTCAAAAGCTGTCCAAAAAATTTCCCGTGCCCGAAACTCCCGAGTACCCGATCGCGAACCGACTTCGCGACACCGCGGTCGGTGAGCGACCTCAAGAACGGCTGGAACGTCACGGCGCCGCTGCGCTGAGCGACACGGAACTTCTGGCGATGCTGCTGCGGAGCGGAACGCGCGGCCAGGATGTTTTGACCCTCTCATCGCGGCTGATCGCCGAGGCCGGATCGCTCGCGGGACTGATCTCGTGGAAAGAGATCGATTTCAAAAAACTGAAGGGCATTGGGCGGGTGAAGGCCTTGCAGCTGATCACCGTGATGGAGATTGCGCGACGCGTGCTCGGCCAGAAGAGCGAGGATACCGAACAACTCGGCCGGCCTGATCGGGTGGCGATCTACTTCCAGTCCGTGATCGCCGGACTCGAGGTGGAAAAATTCTGGGTGCTCTGCTTGAATCGCAAGAACCGCCTGCTGAAACGCGTGGAGATCACCTCCGGCACGGCGACGTCCGCCCTCGCCCACCCCCGGGAAGTTTTTCGTGAGGCGATCCGGGAAGCCGCTTCCGCGGTGGTGTGCGTGCACAACCACCCCAGCGGCGACCCGGCGCCGAGCGCGGCGGACATGCAGGTGACACGGCAACTTCGCGAAGCCGCCCGCGCGGTCGATATCCCGCTGCTCGATCACATCATCCTCGGACGCGTCGGCGCCGACCCGCTCGGGCGCGGCTACTATAGTTTTCGCGCCGGCGGGCTGCTCTGATCTTTAAAGATTAATCGGAGATATCACCCTGGCAGCTCTCGCTGCGGCTTGATGCGTTGGGCCGGGATCATGGCCAGCCGATCCGGGAGAAGTCTCGGAAATCGCCTTCGGCTACTGCCCCCGTCCCGTTTTCCCACCCGATTGAACATTCAAGACACAGAAGGCACCGGTGCAGATGTTTGAACGAGTTCATCGCTCCGTCGAACCACCATCCGCGGAATGAATCGATTTTGTGAATTTTCGCGGGACTTGCCTTCAGTGCGCTAGGCCAGCCGATCGCGCCCGGTTGTCGCCCGTGCTCCAACCAAATCGGTTCGCCGCGCTCGATCGGGCCGTCAACGTGTCCGAAATTCCTTCCCAAGCCTCCTTTGCTCGGGCAATTTTTCGACCCACCCCATCCCGCGCCTTCGAGGTCTTTCTGTGCCACCATGCTGTTTTCCGTCACCGCGCTTGAGAAAAAGGTTCTCGCGATCCTCGCTTTCCTGATCGTGCTCGGGCTGATCGGCTTTGCGATTTTGTGACGAAATGGCCTCGCCTAACCTCTTGTGCTGGCATCCTCTCGCCCTCCTGACGCGTATGAGTAAGGAATGTCACTTTTGCTCTCTTCCTTTCCGGCTACCCTCGCTTACGCGGTGGCCCTTGGAGGGGATTGTCCATCGGCCCGGAAACGACGCATGATTGAAGCGGCGCCCACACCCCCGCCGAGCGAACGGCAGCAGGAAGACAGCCGCCTCATGGTACGGATGGCCAGTGGCGACAAGTCCGCGTTTGCCGAAATCTACGATCGGTTTTCGCGGCCACTTTACGCCACCGCCCTGCGCGTCCTGAATGACGCCACCGAGGCCCAGGATATCGTGCACGACGCCTTCATCTCGCTTTGGGAAAAAGCGGCGAGCTTCGACACCACCCGTGGATCGCCCTTTGCCTGGGCGGTCACGCTGGTGCGGAACCGCGCGATCGACCGGGTGCGCATGCGCCGCCGCCGCTCCGAATTACTCGCCGATTCCGCCCCCGCGGACCTCGGTTACGATGAGGATTCGCCGGGCAGCGGAGCCGACGAGACCGCTGCGCTTGGAGACCAGGCGCACGTTGTCCGCGCGGCGGTTGCCACGCTTCCGCTCGATCAAAAACGCGCGCTCGAACTCGCCTTCTTCAGCGGTCTCACCCAGCAGCAAATCGCGGAACAGCTCCGGGAACCCCTGGGCACGATCAAAGCTCGCATCCGTCGCGGCCTGCTCAAACTACGGGATTCGCTCCCACATCGCTTATGATCGACGAACGCCATGAAGAGTTCGCTGCTCTCTACGCCTTCGATCTGCTCGAAGACGCGGAGAAGACTGTTTTTGAGGCGGCACTGACACGCGACGCTGCGTTGCAGAAGCTGGTGCGGGAGTTGCGTGAATCGACGACGGCCCTCGCGCACACCGCACGCGAAGTCACACCGCCACCGGAGCTGAAAACTCGCCTGCTCGCCGAGATCAATTCCCGCTCCGCGCCCCAGGATGAAAGCAAGAAGGTGGTCGCCTTCCCTTCGTGGATTTCCTGGGCGGCCGCCGCCTGTTTCGCCTTGGTGGCCGTGGGCGCCGGACAACTTTATTTCACGAGCCGCTCGGAAGCGGAATCGCTGCGCAATCAACAGACTCTCGCGGACACGGCGCTGAAGAGCATCCAGAACCAGCTGGAAGCGGAACGGATCGTCAGTCGTCAGCAGGTAACGATGCTGAATCAGCAGATGACCGACAGCACCCAGCAACTCGCCGACGCCCGTCGGGCGGTCGATGAGACAAACCGCCGGCTCGCCGAGGCGAATGCGAGCGCGACCAGCACCCAGCGTCTGCTCGCCGAGGCGACGGAGAGATCGCAGGCGACAGAACGCCTGCTCGCAAACACGCGGACAGAAATCGCCGCGCTCGGACAGGAGCTTAAAGTTCAGGGCGATGTCGCGAACCTGAAAATCACCACGCTGGCTTCGATGCTAAGCAACTCTCCGCAAGCCATCGCCGTTGCCGTGTGGAATCCCGCCAATCAGCAGGGCGTGCTCAAGGTGGAAAAACTTCCCGTGCTGGCATCCGACAAAACGTATCAGTTGTGGATGGTCGATCCCCAGTATGCGGATCCCGTCGATGGCGGCACCTTCACCGTCGATCCGAGGACCGGTGAGGCGCGCGTGCGGATCAACGCGAAGCAGCCGATCAAGGCCATCGCTGCCTACGCGATTACGCAGGAGCAAAAGGGTGGAGTGGTAAAATCCGCCGGCCCCTTCTTGCTTTTGGGCAAAGAGCCTGCACCCGCGCCGTAGCAAAGGCGCGGCACGAAGCGGATAAGCGACCGTGACTGCAATCGCGTGAACCGCCCCGCCGGGCGGAGCGGCGAAATCTATTCTCGACGCCTTTTCCGCCGCCCTCGAAGCTGCGAGAGCATGATCATAAAACCCAAGGTTCGCGGCTTTGTTTGCGTCACTGCTCATCCCGAGGGATGCGCCGCCCACGTGCAGGAATGGATCTCCCACGTGAAGGCGAAAGGCGCGATCAGCGGTGGACCGAAACGGGTTTTGGTCATCGGTGCCTCGACGGGCTATGGGCTCGCGTCCCGCATCACCGCTGCGTTTGGGTCGGGGGCTGCGACCCTCGGCGTTTTTTTTGAACGCCCCTCCGAGGAAGGCCGCACGGCGACGCCCGGATGGTATAACACGATCGCTTTCACCAAGGCCGCGCGCGCCACGGGGCTCTACGCGAAAAACCTCAACGGCGACGCGTTTTCCGCCGACATCAAACGCCAGGCCCTCGATCTGATCCGTAACGATCTCGGACAGGTGGATCTGGTGGTGTACTCGCTCGCCTCGCCCCGTCGCACCCACCCCACCACGGGCGTCGTTCACAAGTCGTGCTTGAAGCCCATCGGGGCACCGTACTCGAACAAGACCGTCGACCCGGACAAAGGGATCGTCAGCACCGTCTCCATCGAACCGGCGAACGAAGCCGAGATTGCGGACACCGTTGCCGTCATGGGGGGCGAAGACTGGGAGCTGTGGATGAATGCTCTCGCGGAAGCGAAGCTCCTCGCGCCGGGCGCTCAATCGGTGGCGTATTCCTACATCGGTCCGGAAGTCACCTGGGCAATCTACAAAAACGGGACGATCGGAATTGCGAAGAACGACCTGGAGCGCGCCGCGCGCAACGTCGATTCCCTGCTCAAACTCAACGGCCGCGGCCGTGCGTTTATCTCGGTGAACAAGGCGCTCGTCACGCAGGCAAGTTCGGCCATCCCCGTCGTGCCACTCTATATTTCGATTCTCTACAAGCTGATGAAAGCCGCGGGTACGCACGAAGGCTGTATCGAGCAAATGCAGCGGCTGTTCGCGACGCAGATATACGCCGGAAAGACGCCGAAGTTCGACGAGGCCGGTCGCGTGCGCGTCGACGACTGGGAAATGCGCCCCGAGATTCAGTCCGCCGTGAAGGAAATCTGGCCGCAGGTGACGACGGAAAATCTCGCGGCGCTGACCGACATCGTGGGTTATCGCTCGGAATTCCTGAAACTGTTCGGCTTCGGCTTGCCGGGCGTAAATTACGAGGCGGAAACCGAGCCGCACGTGCCCATGCCGGAATAAGGCGGCACGGGAAACAGTGCACCCAGCCGTGTCATGGCGCATTTTCGTGTCTGAGATTCTGAACGAGGAAAGAATCCGTCCCTCGCACGCGGCCAGCTCGTGGATTCGTCGTCTGCTCCGGACGAAAGGCGAATGGGACCGCAGCTCCCGCCTAGCTCAGCGCCAACACCGCAGCCCCAAGTCCGCTGAGTTTGATTGAGCGCCCGACCCGACGGCCGCTCAACAAATCCGTCCCAGTGAATTTCCCCAGCTTCACCGTCACCGGCTTGGGGTCATGGTTTAACACGAAGAGGAAACCCCGTTGCTCGTTCTCGCGGAGCGTGACTTCGACGTGTTGCGGGACGCGCAACAAGGGCGTCAGCTTCGCGCGAGCACACACGGCTTCAAGGACGCGATCGAGATCGGCGGGGTCGAACTTCGTTGCCAGATAGTAGGCCGCACCCTGGCCGAAGGCGTTGACCGACGCCGCGGCGCGCCCCGCGAAAAAATCCTGCTCAAAGGTTGCGAGCGCCCGCGCTCCCTCGAGATGGACCACATCGCACCAGTGTGATGCTTTTGCAGTCCGCTTCCCGCGAGCGAAGCGGACCCGAACCGTTTCCCCTTCGTTCATCGGCGACCACTCCTCGACCCACAGGCCAAGCGTCTTGCGCAGGAAGGCCGGATAGCCGCCGAGTGCGACACGCTCGTTTTCATCGACGATGCCCGAAAAATAGGTCGTCAGGAAAACGCCGCCGCGCGCGACGAAGCGTTCCACGTTCGCCGCGTTTTTCGCCGTGAGCAGATAAAGGGCCGGAGCCACCACGAGATCGTAGTCAGCGAGGTCGGCACCCGGATGAACGAAATCCACGGAAATATTGCGCTCAAAGAAGAACCGGTGGAACTCCGCCACCGTGCTCGCATAACTGATCCGGCCCGGTCGTGAATCCAGTTCGACTGCCCACCACGCGTTCCAATCGACGGTGATGGCGGCTCGACTGCGAATCGTTGAACCCACGACTGGTTTCAGCTTCTGCAGTTCGGCACCCAGCGCTTTCGCTTCGCGGTACACGCGACTGTCTTTCACGCCGACATGCGGCACGAGCGCACCGTGGAATTTCTCCGCCCCACCCTGCGCGGCCCGCCATTGGAAAAACATGATGCCATCCGCGCCGCGTGCGACCGCTTGCAAACTCCAGAGCCGCATGATTCCGGGGCGTTTCAGGACATTCGTTGGCCGCCAGTTCACTTGCGAAGTCACCTGCTCCATCAACACCCACGGGTGATCTTTCTTCAGCGAGCGAGTGAGATCATGCCCGCTGGCCGCAGTGATCTCGGCGGCGTGTCCCGTCGCCGGATCCGGGTAGGAATCCCACGAAGTGAAGTCCAGTTCGGGCGCCCATCGCCAGTGATCCAGTGGCTTGAAGAAGCCAATGAAGTTCGTGGTGATCGGTATGGCTGGCGTCGCCATGCGCAAGATGTCGCGCTCCATCACGCACAGCTCGAGAAAGGCGTCGCTCGTGAAGCGCTTGAAATCCAGCTGCTGGGTCGGGTTGGGATGATAGGGCGCCCGACGCGGCGTGAGGATTTCGTTCCACTCGTAATAGTGCTGGCTCCAGAACGCGGTGCCCCACGCGGCGTTCAACGCCTCGAGGGAACGGTACCGACGCTTGAGCCAGGCGCGGAACGCGCGGGTGCTCGACTCACTGTGGCATTCACTGAGGTGGCACGCGTATTCGTTGTTGATATGCCACGCGAGGAGGGCCGGGTGTTTCCGGTAGCGCTGCGCAAACTTCCTGACCAACGCCGCCGCCAGACGCCGGTACGAGGGGCTGCTGGGAGAGTAATGCTGCCGTGCGCCGGGATAGTACGCCTTCCCCTCTGCATCGATCGGAAGGACGTCGGGGTATTTCTTGGACATCCAAGCCGGCGGGGAAGCGGTGGCGGTGGCGAGACACGCGAAGATCCCGTGCTCCGCGAGGAGGTCCATCACCCGATCCAGCCACGCGAACGTGTACGTTTTCTCGTTCGGCTGGAGCTTGGCCCAGCTGAAGATTCCCACGCTGACGAGGTTCACTCCCGCCTCCTGCATCAACTTCATGTCCTCGCGCCAGACCGACTCCGGCCACTGCTCGGGATTGTAATCGCCACCGTAGAAGATGTCCGGGAGCTTCGGCGAAATCAGCGTCATGCGAGCCGTCATTCAGCGAGTCACCCGTGCGGATGTAAAGATTGCGGGCAGAACCGCGGCCGAGATTGGACCGGGATTGCTCGTGTTGCTTGGAGTCGCAGAAAACGACACTCCCAGCGAGGGCGAGTGGCTCGCCGGGAAAATCGCGCGGCTGCGAATCTTCGCGGACGATGCCGGTCTGATGAACCGCTCCGTCGAAGAAACCGGAGGAGGAATTCTGGTGATCAGCCAGTTCACGCTGCTGGCGAGCACGCGAAAAGGAACGCGTCCCTCCTTCAACGATGCAGCGAAGCCGGAGTTGGCGAAGACGCTCTACGAGAGCTTTCTTGGGCACATGCAAGTGGCGCTGACCCGGTCCGTGGCACGCGGCGAGTTTGGCGCCAACATGCAGGTTTCCCTGGTAAACGACGGCCCCGTGACGCTGATCGTCGACTCGCTGATCCGCGAATGACTCGAATTCCAGTTAACCCACGGGGAAGGCTGGCTCTCGCTTCTGCAAACAGCGGCGTCGCGACCGTTGCGGTTATTTCTTCCGCCCGTTCTGGACAATCTGACGAAACGGAAGGGATCGATGTCCGTCTTGATTTGAATCCAAAGCGGCATGTGGTCGGAAAGTTGGTAGCTGAACTGGGCTCGCGTGTAGTTCGAGTCGGGGAAGAGTTCCTTGATGTGTTCGTCATCGAGAAAGAAATCGAGCGCACCACCGGCTTTGGTGAAGTTCTCGGGCACGGTGGGGAGATGAAGGATTTGGTCGTAGCGGGCATTCTTCTCGAGGTTGGTTCCGCCCAACACCTGGTCGCCCGCCTTCAATTCCAAGAGCGGCTTCGGAACCATCAGCCCTTTGCTGGTGAGAGCGGTGAACAGTTTGTCGCCGAGCTTCGGCACGTTGAAGTCACCCATCACGATCAGATCCTTTTCCTCGATGAATTTGCTCGTGGTCCGGGTCTCCACCCAATCCGCCAGGAGCTGCAACTCCGCCTGGCGACCCGCCAGACTCCCGCCCCAACGCGTGTGCGTGGCGATCGCGACAAAATCGAAGTTGCCTGCCCGAAACGAGCACATGTAGGGAGCGCGCCAGAAAGACTGTTTCGCAAGATACTCCTCGCCCTCTTTTGTCCGTGGGGCGTCCACTTCCGCAGCGAGGCCGTTGAAGATGACCGCCCGTCGGTCGTAGAGGAACGCCACCCGTTCATCGTTTCCGCCGTCATCCTCCTGCCAATCCGAATACACGATATCCCAATACCGGCCGAGGATCGGGAGCACCCGCCCGAGATCGGTGAGGTCGTTTCGCAGCTCGACCAAGGCCACCAAATCAAACTGCCCCAGGATTTCCGCGAGATAGTGAATGGCGGCCTGCGTTCGCTTCTTCCGGCCGAACTCACGGATGTTCCAGACGGCGACATTGATCGACTCGTCCAATCTGGAAGAGGGGATTTTCGAGGCGGCGATTCGCTTTCGCAATGCGAGCAGGCCTTTCGCGATCTGCGGGGTAACATCTCCATGGTGCATCCCTTTCCGTTATCAGGGACATTGCACCCTGAGAAGCCGCAACTCCGCGGTTCCTTTCGGCATTCGCCGAAACGGTACTCGTGGTCCCGGCCCCCGGACAGAGGCGTCGTCATGGGAAGTTTCCCGGTCTCCTCCCGGTCCCTAGGCTAACATCCCTGCGCCTCTTCCCTACAATCCAAGTAGCGGAACCCGCCGTGCAGCGGGCGGTCCGTCGGCGACGCATCGCAACTCCCAAAACAAATTACATCCCATGAAATCAAGTACACGCGACAAAGCTGTCGGCACTGCCAAAACCGTCAGTGGCACCATCAAGGAAAGCGCCGGTCGAGCTGTGGGAAATCCCCGCTTGCAAGACAAGGGGGCCGCTGAGCGCGCCGAAGGCAAAGTTCAGAAAAAAGTGGGCGACATCAAAAAGGTTTTCGAAAAATAAGAGCGGGAGGCCGCCTTCGCGGGGCGACTGGGGACCACCCCGGCGCCCCGCACCGGAACCGGGTCAGGGATAACTACTCGTCAAAGCCGCCCACCGTCACGGATCGGCCGTTCTCTCGCGCGCCGAGCTTGAGAATAAACGGGGCAGCGGTTTTGGCCCACGCTTCCGCCTTCGGGTAGCTCGCCGCGCCCTCGGCCCAGCAAGAACGCAGCATGTCGGTATCGATGACTCCCGGGTTTAACGGAATCGCGGCCATGCCGCTCGGGAGTTCTTCTGCCAATGCTTTGGTCAAGCCTTCCACGGCCCACTTCGACATGCAGTAAGGTCCCACGTCGGGAGAAACGCTCCGTCCCCAGCCGGAGCTAAAATTGACGATGACCCCTTTCTTCTGCGCCACCATCGCGGGCACGAAGTGGCGGAGGACGTTCGCCACCCCGCGAATGTTGACGTCGACCAGTTTGGTAAACTCGCGATCATCCTGTTCCCAGATGCGAGAGAGCCGGTTCATCACCCCTGCATTGTTAATCAGCAGGTCGGGAGCTGAATCGTTTTCCAGCACCTTGGCGGCCCAGATCGCCACTTTGTTGTCCAACGCGACGTCCACGACGGAGAAATCGTGCGGCGCTGCATAAGTCATGCGGAGGTCAAAAATTCCTTCTCCGCTCCGGCCGCATCCGATCACCGTATGCCCGCCGCGGATGAATTCCTCCGCCAACGCGCGACCCAAACCCCGCGTGACTCCCGTCAGTACGATCTTCATGGGTCACCGCCGCGTCTGCATCACCACTTTGTTCAAGCCCAGTCTCCGGCAGGTGTCCCAGACCCGCGTCACGATTCCGAACTGACTGACCTCATCGGCCCGCACCAGGATGGGCGTGTCCTTGTTGATTTTCTTCACTTCCGCCAACAGGCCCTCGAGGTCCGTTTCCGAGATCACGCGACCGTTGAAAGTAAGGGTGCCTTCCTTCGAAACGCCGACTTCGACTTTACCCGTAAACTCATTTTGCCCCGCCGTCTGAACCTTCGGGACGGTGATGTTCAGGGTGGAAGCGGAGCGTGCCTGCATGGTGACGTAGGCGAACAACACCAGCATCACCAGCACGTCGATCAGCGGCACCAACGGCAACTCGGGCCGCGGATGCACCCGACGGTTCAAAAGGCTCATGACTTGGAAGCGATCAAACCGTCAGCCTGCTGGGCGAGCACCCGCTCCAACAGCACATCAAGCTGGGCCGCGTGCTTGTCGACCACGCGCCGCAGATGTCCGCCGCCAATCAGCGCCGGCAACGCGATGCAAAGGCCAAGAATCGTCGCGGAAAGCGCATAGCCGACGCTCTCCGTGAACTGAACGGGATCCGGCATTCGCGTTTGCGGATCGACCACCGAGAAAGCTCCGAGCAAGCCGGTGACCGTTCCAATCAGTCCGATCAGGGGAGCGGCCGCGTAGATTGTATCGAGATAGCTGACGCCGCGCTCCATCTTGATCACTTCCAGCCGCGCGTAGGCCTTGGTCGCCTCAACATCACCGGAATGACGGGCCGCGAATTCCAAGATGCGCCCCAAGGCCGACCGCTTATCGCCGGTCGGGGGGCGCCCCTCGATGACCGCCTCTGCCAAATGCTCCGGGATCACCGCCGACCGCCGCAGGGCGACGAAGCGTTCCACAATGATAAAGAACGCGACCAGGGAGCAAAGTCCCAGGGGGTAGATCAGCAAACCGGCCTCACGAATGATGCGGGCGAAATCAATGACGGCGAAAAGCATAGAGATGAAAGGTGAACAAGAAGACGCGGTCGCCATTCGAAAGTTCAGAAAAAATGAGCAAGCCGTTTTTTTCGTGCAGGTCAACGAAGCGGCACGGGGAGGACCCGCTTCCTCCGCCCATCCGGAAAACCGTCCTCGAGACTGCTACCCGCGAGACGCGCTCATGCCCCGACTTAACCAACCGATCGAACCTACCCGTCTCAGCTCCTCGCGCCGGAGAACCTACGCCGCCAGATACGGCAACTTTGCTGCCTTCTCTTTCACCGCCGGCATACCCTCCAGAAGTTCACCGATCGCGTCCCAACGGCCGTTTATCAGAGCATCGCGATCGCTCTCGCGAACGACCACCTTCACCGACTGCCCTCCAAAACGGACCTCTTGTTGGGAGACATCGACGACGATTTCGATTTGGGAATTCGCCTCCACCGCCGCCGCGATCCTGGCGATATCCGCACGATTCGCTTCGGCGCAGGGCATGCCGAGCGTGGTGCAGTTGCCAAAAAAGATCTCCGCGAAATTTTCCGCGATGACCGCTGTGATGCCATATTTTTGGATCGCTTGGGGCGCATGCTCGCGCGAGGAGCCGCAGCCAAAGTTAGCGCCCGAAAGCAGGATCTTCGCCCCTTTGAACCGAGGGTCGTTCAAGGGATGCGGCTTGTCGGTGCCGTCGGCATTCTTGCGCACGTCGTAGAAAAGGAATTCGCCGAGACCATCGAAGGTGACGCATTTCATGAAACGCGCCGGGATGATGCGATCGGTGTCGATGTCGTTACCGGGAACGTAAACGCCGCGACCGGCGACCTGGGTGATTTTTGCAAGGGCCATGAGAGGAGGAGAGAAGCCCGAATCAAGCGCCAAGACGCGAAGGCGCTAAGTTCGGAGTGAGGAATTGGTTGTTCAGTTCTTCGCGCCTTTGCGTCTTTGCGCTTCGGGCAACCGGGATTTTTTAATCAGTTGGCGCTGACGGCAAAAACTTCCCGGGCATCTGCCACGCTGCCGGTGATGGCAGCAGCGGCAACCATGAGCGGGCTCATCAGGATGGTCCGACCGGTGGGACTGCCCTGACGTCCTTTAAAGTTTCGATTCGAGGAAGAGGCGCAGAGTTGATCGCCGATGAGCTTGTCAGGATTCATGGCAAGACACATCGAGCAGCCGGCCTCGCGCCACTCAAAGCCGGCCGCGGAAAACACCGCGTCGATGCCTTCTTTTTTGCACTGGAGGTCGACGATCTGAGAACCGGGGACGGCGATGGCTTTCACGCCGGGAGCGACGCGCTTTCCTTTGAGAAATTTGGCGACCTCCTGAAAATCGCTGAGGCGGCCATTGGTGCATGAACCGAGGAAAGCGACGTCGATCTTCGTGCCCTTGATCGGCGCACCCGGCTTGAGCTTCATGTAAGCGAGCGCCTCTTCGATGGAGGATTTCTCATCCACGACATTCGTCTTCGTGGGATCCGGGATGTTCTCGTTGATCGAAATGCCCTGGCCGGGGTTGATCCCCCAGGTCACGGTCGGGGCGATCTCGGCGGCGTTGAGGTTGACCACGTCGTCGTAATGGCAGCCGGCGTCGCTCGCCCAACTTTTCCAGTTGGCCACGGCCGCGTCCCAATTCGCCGCTTTCGGCGCGTAGGGGCGGCCTTTCAGGTAGGCAAACGTGGTTTCATCGGGATTAACATAACCTGCCCGGGCGCCGCCCTCGATGGACATGTTACAAACCGTCATGCGTTCCTCCATCGTGAAGCGATCGAACACCTCGCCGCCGTACTCGTAGGCAAAGCCGGTGCCACCGTTCACGCCGAGCGTGCGGATGATGTGGAGGATGACGTCCTTCGCATAAACGCCGGGCTGAAGCTTCCCCGTCACGTTTATCCGGCGCACCTTGAGTTTCCCGAGCGCCATCGTCTGGGTCGCCAACACGTCGCGGATCTGAGTCGTGCCGATGCCGAACGCGATCGCCCCAAATGCGCCGTGGGTGCTGGTGTGGGAGTCGCCGCAAGCGATCGTGGTGCCCGGCTGCGTGATCCCCTGCTCCGGCCCGACGATGTGAACGATGCCTTGCTTTCCCGTGGCCCGATCAAAAAACGTGATGCCAAATTCCGCACAGTTTTTCCGCAGCTCCTCCATCATCGCCTGCGCGAGCGGATCCCGATAGGGCTCGGCGAACTGATCGGTCGGCACGATGTGATCCACCGTCGCAAAGGTGCGGTGCGGCATCGCCACCTTCAGGCCAAGATCGCGCAACATCCCGAATGCCTGGGGACTGGTCACCTCGTGAATCAGGTGCGTGCCGACGAGAAGCTGGGTCTGTCCATTCGCGAGCGTGCTGACGGTATGGGCGTCCCAGACCTTTTGAAAAAGTGATTTTGCCATGGGGGAAGGCGCGGACCATAGCAGAACGTTGCCATGCCGGGAAATACTTCTTTGGTTGCCGGTGATGCCGCGCGAGTATCAATACCCCTTTGAACTTCGTCACCTCGTTTATTTTCGCGAGCTGGCGCGACAGCTCCATTTCCGCAAAGCGGCGGAAACCCTGGCGGTGGCCCAGCCGGCGCTGAGTCGCGCGCTTGCCCAGCTCGAGTCCGCGTTGGGCGCGGATCTGCTCAACCGAACCCGTCGCGGCGCGGAACTCACTCCCGCGGGGCGTCTCCTGCTCGAGCGCGTTGAGCCGCTGCTCCGCGCGCTGGCGGCGCTGCCTCGCGAGCTGAACGCGCTGGCGGAGGGTGAAGTCGGTCACGTCCGCGTCGCGTTCACCGGTTTGGCAATGGCCACGGTGCTGCCGGCAATCTTGCGCGAGTTTCACCGGCTTCATCCGCGCATTCGGCTGGAATTGCATGAGTCGCCCACCGCCGCGCAGCTTCCCGCGCTCCAAGCTGGGGAATTCGGCTGCGGCTTTTTCCATCCCGATGCGCCCACCCCGGGACTACGGACGAGGGAGCTCCTTCGTGAACGCAACGGTGTGCTCCTGCCCGTGAGCCATCCGCTGGCCGGGCGCCCTTCCCTGCGTTTGAAAGAACTGGCCGCGACCCCCTTCGTGCTCTTTCCGCGGGCCAACAATCCCGGTTTCTACGACCGCGTCCTGGCCGCCTTTGCGCGGTCGGAGATCACGCCGCGAATCGCGGAAGAAGTCTGGCCGCGAGCCAACGGGATCGGTCTGGTTC
>JBDSSU010000060.1:0-28760 GCA_039928635.1 Opitutaceae bacterium
ACCCACCCGGGCGGAACGTTCCAGCAAACGGCTGTGGAGATAGAAAACGTCTCCAGGATAAGCTTCACGACCGGAGGGGCGTTTTAAGATCAGAGAGATTTGGCGATAGGCGACGGCGTGCTTCGACAAATCGTCATAAACGATGAGTGCATCCATCCCATTTTCCATGAACCACTCCCCCATCGCCGCACCGGAGTAAGGCGCGAGATATTGATTGGCCGCGTTGTCGGCGGCGGGAGCGGCGACGATGATCGTGAATTCGAGGGCACCAGCGGCTTCGAGCGCACCCATGGTGCGGACGATGTTGGAATTCTTTTGCCCGATCGCGACGTAGATTGAGTAAACCGGGCGAAACTTCGGATCACCGGACGCGAGGCCCACCTTGTTGATCTTCGCCTGATTGATGATGGTATCGACCGCGATGGTGGTCTTGCCGGTTCCGCGGTCGCCGATGATGAGTTCGCGTTGGCCGCGGCCGATCGGGATCATGGAATCGATCGCCATAATCCCGGTGAAGAGGGGCTGCGAAACAGATTTGCGCGCGATGATGCCGGGCGCGATGCGTTCGACGGGATAGCTTTCCTTCGCGTCGATCGGGCCCTTGCCATCGACCGGCTGACCCAGGGCATCGACCGCGCGGCCGAGCAGCGCTTTGCCCACGGGGACGGACAGAAGCTTTCCCGTGGTCGTGACTTCGTCGCCCTCTTTGAGCTGCGAGACGTCCCCGAGAATGACGCAGCCGACCTCGTCTTCCTCGAGATTGAGCGCGATGCCGATGGCCCCGCCGGGGAACTGCACCATTTCGTTATACATCACGTCGGACAGCCCGTCGATTTTGGCGACACCGTCGGCGATGGTGCGGATGTTACCGGTATTCTTTTTAACCGCTTTGCTGGAGAGCTTGGCGATCTGTTGTTCGATTTGGTCGAGGACGGTGCTCATCGGAAAGTGCGAGGGGTTGGGCGGAAATAGAAAATAAAATCAGACCGCGGCGGAAAGCGCGGCGAGCTGGTTGGCGACGGAGGTTTCGTAGACGTCGTCGCCCACCTGAACCCGCACGCCGGCGAGAAGCGCCGGGTTGGGTTTCGCTGTCGCGGTGATCGGGCGGGAATATTTTTTCGTCATCGCCGCCGCGATCGTCGAAAGCGTGGAGGCTTCGATCGCCCCCGCGTGCTCGACGATGGCGTGGCTCTTCGCGAGCTCGTTCTCGACCAGCCGGGCGTAGGCCTTGAGGACGATGACGGGATTCGCGACCTTATGTTTCTCGACGTATTGGAGAACCCCGGACACGCGCCCGGGCGAGACCGCGCCGTTCACGAGGGTGGCCTTGAAGAGTTCCCGGGCAAACTGCTGGGCTTTTTTAGCGTGAGCGGCCATGGACGATATTCGGCGGGATCAAATCTGAAGTCGCTTGGCGCTGCTTAGACGCTTGAGAGCTCGCGGGCCGCGGCATCGTTGTAACGTGAGCGCTCGGCGTCGGAGAGTTCCTTGGCGAGGACGCGCTGCGTGGTGGCGACGACCAGGCGGGCGATCTCGGTGCGGGCCTCGGCAAGCATCTTCCTTTTTTCGAGTTCGATGGCCTGCTGGGCTTTTGAAATCAGCGCGGCGGATTGCTCGATGGCATCTTGTTGCTGGCGATCGGCCAAAACCTTGGCGGTTTTCTGCGCTTCGGTGATCACCGCTTGGGCTTTTTGCTGGGCTTCCCGGAGCGTCGCTTCCGACTGCTGCTGTGTCGCGGCCAGCTGCACCTTCATTTGCTCGGCATATTTGAGTCCGGCGCCGATTTTCTCAGCCCGCTCGTCCATCGTTGCGATCGTCGGCTTGATCCCGAATTTGTACAATACGGCCAGCACGATCAGAAAGCTGATCGCCTGAATGATGACGTACTTCGGTTCGAGCCCGAATTTTTCCTGCAAGCTCGGATGAGCAGCGTGGGCTTCGACAGCAGCGGCGAGAAAGAGAGGCAGCGTCATGACAGAAAGAGGAATGGCGGCGCGGTGTGACCGCACCGCCGGTTTACAAAGCGATCAGGCGAGGAACAGGGCGAGAATTCCGAGACCTTCGGCCAGTGCCATGCCGATGATGGCTTGGACGAGGATCTTGCCGGAAGCGGCGGGATTGCGACCGACGGCCTCGGCCGCTTTCTGCCCGATGAGTCCGACGCCAATGGCGGCGCCGAGCAGACCGAAGGCGCTCGCGATGTTTCCGGTGAGCCCGGTGGCCTCAGCGGCAGCTGCCGCTTGTGCAATGATGGGTGTCATGATGTGGCTATTTTTGTTTGTTGGTTTCCGCCGTGCGCACTCTGGGCACGCTCCCAGCGGGAAAAATCAATGATGAGCCTCCGTGGCCGGCCCGTGGTCGTCATGCGCGTGGTCATCACCATGGTTCGAGAGCAGCCCGATGTACACGGAGGTGAGCAGCGTGAAGACCAGCGCCTGAATCAGGCCCACCAGGAGCTCCATGAAGTAGAACACGAAGAAAAATCCGGTGCCGTGGAGGAGATTTTCACCGCCGAAGACATTGCCGAAGAGCCGGACCGAAAGCGTGAACGGACGGATCGCGATGGAAAATACTTCGATGAATCCAACGAGGAGAAAGACAATTGCCAGGATGGGATACAGCCAGCCGGGCGTCTCATTTTTTTCCGCCTTGTTGCCGAACAGGTCCCACAGGATCAATCGCGGGCCCGCGATTTTGAACACGATGATGGCCCAAGCACCGAACGAAATGAGGGCGAGTGCGATGGTCCCATTAAAGTCCGAGTTGTGGGGACGGATCAGCGGACGTGAGATGTGATCCAGGTGCCACCAATGCTCACCGTGCCCCCACCCCATCGTTCCCACCCCCGGGATCAGGCCCATCCAGTTGTGGAACAGAATAAAAATGAAAAGAGTTACCAAGATTGGGAATGCCAGTGGAAAAGCGGCCTTGCCAACGATCGGTTCGAAAAGATCTCGCAGGGACTCGATCAAGGACTCCATCACGGCCTGCCCCTTCGTGGGATAAAGCTTCGGCTTGCGAACCATGCAGAGAACGAGAACCACCAAGAGTGCAGACACCGCCCAGCCAGTGACCATGCTGTTCGTGATGGTCCAACCGCCGCCGAGATCGAAAAGCTTGGACGCGGACGGTGATACGCCCTGCTCATCAGCGGCCGCTCCCGAGAGGATCAAGGCGAAGAAAAGGGAAGCGAGCTTAGCAACTCGGGACATGTGCGATGCAGCGTGGGAGGGTTTGAGAGATTCTGAAAGAGTCGACGTAGTCAAACGCCGCACCCTCCGTCAACCCTCGAAAGCTTCCTTGCGGTTGCGGGGAGGTTGAAATTAGGCGGGGCGCGAAAAAACCGCCGGTCCGCTTATGCGGGCACTCGTTTGCGGGCCACGAGTGAAAAATAGGTGCTCGCTCGCGCCTGAAACACGGTGTCCGTCTCGAAGGGCCACGTTTCATCCACGAGCTGCCAATCATGCGTGGCTTGGACCGCGGTCTTGGCTTGCGTGAAGTACGGCGCGAAATCCGTGCGGAAGTAGAGCGGCGCCCCCGGCTCCCCTTTTTCGGCCGCGGCATTAAGAAAGGGCGACTGCATCAGACGGTTTTTGTGGTGACGTCGCTTCGGCCACGGATCGGGAAACAGGATGTAGACCGATGAAAATTTCGCTGTGAGGGGAAGTGCTTCCAAGAACTCACCCGCTTCCGCGATCAGGAAGTGCAGGTTTGGAAGCTTTGCCCGGCGGGCCTTCCGGCGGGCGCGCTCGATGCGGTCGGACACGATGTCGATGCCCAAGCAGGTAAGGTCCGGGTGATTCGCGGCAAACGCCGTCAAAAAATGACCGTGTCCGCACCCCACCTCCCAAACAAACCGTCCGGAAAGGGGCATTACGGCCTGCACCCGCGCCCGAAGTGCCTCGATGCGCGCTTCAACCCTCGAATCGTATAAAACTTTACTGCTAGGGAGTGGCCTATCCCCTGTTCGGACGGGCGAGTACTCGTGAGCTGTCGGGATCACTCGGTTTCGTTCAGACTTCATCCCGGTCCTCGCTTTTCCCCAGGTCGGATTTTTCGCTCCGCCGCGACCGCAGGTAAACCATTAAAATACTGATGTCCGAGGGGTTTACACCGCTGATCCTCCCCGCCTGACCTAAGGTGGCGGGACGGATCTCTGAAAGTTTCAAGGCACTCTCCTGTCGAAGCCCCCTGATTGATCGAAAATCGACGGTGGACGGAATGATGATTTTCTCCACGTGCTGAAACCTCTCGATGTGACGTAATTCCCTGGATATATATCCTTTATAGATAACACGATAAGTAACTTCCTCTCGGATCTCTCTGGTCTCATCGAGAAATTTTGGCGGTGGAGAATTCAAGCCCCCGGACCGCCGAATCCAATCCCCGAGTGTCGCCCCGTTCCTAGATGTCCGCTCAAAGAGGTCGGTCCATTCCGTAATCCGCCTCCGCTTTTCCTCGATGCGCCTCAGCCTGTCCGCTGGAACCAAGCCGTACTTGGCGGCATGTCCTGCCATCCGAAGTTCCGCACTCCCGTGATTGAAAAGCAGCCGATGCTCGGCGCGGCTCGTGAACATGCGGTAGGGCTCGTTAGTGCCTTTGGTTACCAGATCGTCGATTAAGACGCCGATGTACCCCTCGTGCCTGCCGATGATTAAAGGCGCCTCTCCCCTCGCCTTGCACGCGGCGTTTACCCCGGCCACTAGTCCTTGTGCAGCGGCTTCCTCATAACCTGACGTGCCGTTGATTTGCCCTGCAAAGAACAAGCCCTCGACTTTTTTCGATTCCAATGACGAGAGGAGCTGGGTGGGCGGCGCAAAGTCGTATTCCACGGCATACGCCGGGCGAAGAATCACCGCCTTTTCTAAGCCCGGAATGCTGTGCACCAAATCCACTTGAACTTCAAATGGCAGACTTGTTGACAAGCCATTCACATAGAATTCGTCCGTTGCCCTACCCTCTGGTTCGAGAAAAAGAAGGTGTCTTGGCTTGTGCGAAAACCTCACAAATTTGTCCTCAATACTTGGGCAATACCTTGGGCCGACGCCTTCTATGCTTCCGCTATACATAGCTGACCGATGAAGGTTCTGACGGACCAAGTTTGCGGATTGGGGAGTCGTGTAGGTCATCCAGCACGAAACTTGTTCACAACCGGGCTTCCAGCCGAGACGCGTTTCGCTGGTCTGTTCCACGTGGAACAAATCTTCCGCAGTCCGCGTGTCGTGGAAGGCGAAGAACGTCGGATTATCATCACCCTTTTGCTCGGTCATCTTTGCGAAATCCAAGCTCCGGCCTAACAACCGAGGCGGCGTTCCGGTCTTCAGCCGTCGTAATTCAATCCCGGCTTCAGTGAAGCTGCTGGAAAGCGTCTTGGAGCTGAAGTCTCCCAAGCGGCCACCTTCATTCTTGTTTTCTCCGATATGCATCAATCCGCGCAAAAACGTCCCGGTTGTGACCACCACCGTCTTCCCCGAGAACGTGATGTCGAGATTGGTTCTACATCCTGCGACTCGCCCGCTGGCATAAATCAATCCCGTTACGGTTGCCTGAAAGAGGTACAAGTTCGGCTGCAGCTCCAGCGTGTGCTTCATTCGTAGTTGATAAGCCTTCTTGTCGCATTGCGCGCGAGGTGACTGCACCGCGGCGCCTTTGGATTCGTTTAAGAGCCGGAACTGAATGCCCGTGACATCCGTGTTGATGGCCATTTCCCCACCAAGAGCGTCAATCTCCCTGACCATTTGCCCCTTCGCTTGGCCGCCGATGGCCGGATTACAGCTCATCTGCGCGATGGTATCGATGTTGCCCGTCAATAAGAGGGTAGAAGCGCCCGTGCGTGCAGCTGCAAGCGCAGCCTCTACCCCCGCGTGGCCGCCTCCACATACGATCACGTCGTAAATCAACTGGTTGGATGGCATATATTTGCGGCAATAGTTCTCGCCTTATTTCCCGATGCAAAATTTGGCGAATAGCTGATCCAACATTTTTTCTCCATCCACTTTCCCGACGATCTCTTCCATCGCCAGTAGTACGTCCCGGAGATCGCTGGCCAAAAGTTCCGTCGGGGTGGTGGCGGCTAACTTGGCTTTTGCCGTCACAAGGGATTTCTTCGCCCGATCCAAAGCGGCGGAGTGCCTCGCGTTGATCGCGATGACATCGGTCCCGACCGTGCGCTGAAAAGTTTCCGCTTGGTGGTTGAGGGCAGCAACCAACTCTTCCATCCCCGTGTTGTGCAGCGCCGACACCCGCAGCACCACCTTGCCGTCGTGATCGGCCGTCGCCGCGGAATCGGGCAAAAGATCAATCTTGTTCAAGACCACGATCGTAGGCACAGCGCTGATACGCTGGCTCAGCTCTTCCGGCAGCACCGGGGCCGGGGTGGCAGCATCGATGACGTGCAGGAAAAGATCCGCCTCCTGTGCGCGCTCGAGCGTCTTCTGGATGCCCATTTTTTCGAGTGGAGCAGGGGAGGGGTTGAGCCCAGCGGTGTCGATGAGCCGCAGACTGTGCGCGCCCAAAATAATCCGCTCCTCGAGAAAGTCTCGCGTCGTGCCCGGCTCGGCGCTGACCAACGCACGGTCGCGACCGATCAGCCGGTTCAAGAGGCTGCTTTTTCCCGCGTTCGGCGCACCGAGGATCACCGTCTTGATTCCGTCACGCAGCAGCGCGCCGTAATGGCTGGTGGCCTGCAATTGCTCCACCTCGCGGGTCAGCTCCGCGAGTTCATTTGCGATCCACTGATTGTCTTCGGCCGGTAAATCCTCCTCCGGGAAATCGATATACGCCTCCACCCGGGCGATCACGCCGAGCAGGCGCTCGACGAGCAGTTCCATCTTTCGGCCCAACGCGCCACGTAACTGGTGGTTTGCCGCCACGAGTGCGCGGTCGCTCTGCGCGTGGATCAGGTCCATGACCGCCTCAGCCTGGCTCAAGTCCATTTTGCCGTTCAGAAAAGCCCGCTGCGTAAACTCGCCGGGGCCAGCCGCCCGGCAGCCGCGCGCCAGGAGATCCTCCACGATTTTTTGTGCGATGAACGGATTCCCGTGACAGGAAATTTCCACTGAATCCTCACCGGTGTAGGAGTTTGGGCTTCGAAAAAAAGTGAAAAGCACCTCGTCGATGAGTGAGGCGTCTTGACCGCGATAATCCGCCCGCTTGACGGAACGGGGCGGGGGAGAGCGGCCGAAAATGCCGTCGACCAAGCCCGCCGTATCAGGTCCGCTGACGCGGATGACCGCGAGAGCAGACACTCCCACCGGCGTGGCGAGGGCGGCAATGGTGTCCGTAAAAGGGAGCATTCCGGTGAAGCAACGGGCGCGCTACCAATAATCCAAGCCCAAATGACCTGCGACCCTCTGGTGGGAAGCCGCCTTCAAGTGGCCTCCGCATAATCGGCCTGGACGCGAGGACGCTTGGCCCCTGCGCACTCCGCGACCGGTTTGTTCTCCCGAGCACCCGCTTTCGGCCCGGGCTTGTTCTTCGGCAAAGCGCGACAATGGTATTGAGCAAACCGCTGTTCCGGCGCTATCGAAGAGAACAACATGAGTGAGCGGCACCGCTGCTTCCTATGAGTACGATCCCGAAACCCCATTACTTCTATCGCAGCACGGGCCACAGCGGCCTTGAATTCGTGCGGCCGGTGTTGAGTTCCTTCAACATGGTGGTTACCGATCAGCCCCATGTTTACCCGCGGCACCAACATCTGAACTACCAGATAATTTATGCCCAGCGCGGGTGTTATCACTGCGTCCTGAACGGCGTGCCTCTCGCTTTGAAACCCAAGGATGTGCTCGTCGTGAAGCGGGGCGATTGGCATGAGGACATTTGCGCTTCGCGGATCAGTTATCTTGCCGTCAACTTCGATCTGGCGGGCAACGAGCACTCGGGGGTGGGGGATATTCTCTTTAACACCAATGTTGCGCCTGACCAGCAGGTGATCCTTGGCCCAAATAAAGAAATCTGGGGGTTACTGTTGCGGATGCAGGCCGAGGGTCGGCGCGATGATCACGTGGTCGCCCATATTGAAAACGCCCTCCTGCTGGAGTTGTTCTGGTCCATCGTAAGATCGCTGCAGCATGAACATATCTCCCCGATTTTCCTGCAGCAGTCGGCAACCCAGGCTTTCAGCGAACGTTTAAGGAGGCTTTTCGATCACCATCTCACCGAAAACCTTTCCGCCTCGGAGATCGCCAAAAAACTTGGGGTGAGCGTTCGTACCCTTACCAAGCGTTGCCAGGAAGTCGCGGGCCGCCCTCCCGCCCGGGCGTTCACCCACTTTAAAATGGAATACGCCGCCCGAGTGCTTCGCCAATCGAACATTCCCATCAAAGAAATCAGCCACCGTTTGGGGTTTCAGAATCAGTACCACTTCTCCCGCGTATTCCGTCGCTATCTGGGGACGCCTCCTTCGCGGTACCGCGATGGCCATCCGTGACGGCCGGAATTTTTTTACGCTGATTGCGCCGAACACGCTTCTTTCCGGAAGTTTTCGATCGTTAACCTCAGACGGTTCCTTTTCCTCCCTTCTTTTCACCCTATTCGGAATCGCACCCCGCCGATTCCCGCCGCGCCGATCCCCCCATGCTTTTATTTGCCGATTCCTCCCGGGCAGTCGTTACGGCTGCCTTTTCAATAGGTGACGCCGCGCCGCGTACCAAAGCCGCATGACCCGGCAGTTGGATCTTTGCGGCTCAGGCTGGGAATTCTTTCATCCGCAGCTGGACCGTTGGTTCTCCGCCACCACTCCGGGCTGCATCCACACCGATCTCAAACGTCATCAGCTCATCATCGATCCTTTCTACGGGGAGAATGAAAAATCCCTCCAATGGATCGAGCGTTTGGACTGGCGCTATCGCACGCGATTCGAAGTGGGCGCAGACCTGCTGAAACTTCCCGAAATCGATCTGGTTTTTGAGGGTCTGGACACGCTCGCCACCATTTCGGTGAACGGCACCGTCGTCGGTCGCAGCGAAAACATGTTCTGCGGCTACCGTTTCCCGGTCGCGCAACACCTCAAGCCCGGCCCCAACGCGCTGGAGATTGTTTTCGCCAATACCCTCGAGTACCTCACCGCCCACTTCTCGTGGCAGCCGGTGAAGGAGCGTAACGACCCCGTGGGCGGCCGCTCCCGCATCCGCAAAGAGCAGTGTCAGTACAGCTGGGATTGGGGTCCACGTTTCGTCACTTGCGGCGTGTGGCGGCCGGCGCGGCTGGAAGCCTATTCGGCCAATCGCATCGAGTCCGTCCGGGTTGACCAAGCGCATTCCGCCGACGGCAGCGTGCAGCTCGCCCTTGTCCCAGAACTGGGACGACCGGAAGTGCCGGCGCGGTTCCGCGCGACCTGTCGCTTGGGCGAAAAAGAGATCGCCTCCGTTTCAGGCGAAGCCGACGCCCTTGCCTTTGCCATTTCGCGCCCGGCTCTTTGGTGGCCGGCAGGGCAGGGAGCTCAGCCGCTTTACCAGGTCAAGATCGAGTTGCTCGACGCCGCCGGGGCCGCGATCGACACGTGGGAGCGCCGGATTGGTCTGCGGACAATCGAACTCGTTCGCCAGCCCGATCCCGCCGGCGAAAGCTTCTTCTTCCGCGTCAATGGGCGCCCCATCTTCGCCAAAGGCGCGAACTGGATTCCTGATCATTCATTCGTCAACGAGTGCACGCGTGAGACCTACGCCGATCGCCTTCTCTCCGCGACCGAAGCCCACATGAACATGCTGCGCGTGTGGGGTGGGGGAGTCTATGAGCACGAGGTCTTCTACGATTTGTGCGATGAGCTCGGTCTCCTCGTCTGGCAGGACTTCATGTTTGCCTGCGCGATCTACCCCGGCGCGCCGGAATACTGCGAACTCGTCCGCGCCGAAGCTGAATATCAGGCCCGCCGCCTGCGTCACCACGCCTCGCTCGCGCTGTGGTGTGGCAACAACGAAAACCGGATGATCGACATCCTGATCGAAGAGTTGAAAGACCCGGCCAAGCTGGCCGACTACGAACGCGTCTTCCATCAGGTGCTCCCCCAGGCCGTGGCCGCGGTCGATCCCGCCACGCCCTACTGGCCATCTTCGCCTTGGTCGCCGGAAAATCTGTCGCCGGAGTCAAATCACGAAGGTTCGGGCGATACGCACTATTGGGAAGTGTGGCATTCCCGGGCGCCGGTAAAATCCTACGAGAAGCTTACGACGCGCTTCTGCTCGGAATTCGGCATGCAATCCTACGCCTCGGCTGAGCTGGCCGAGACCTTTTGCCCGCCGGAAGGGCTCAACGTCTTTTCCCGCGTGATGGAGAACCACCAGAAGAACGGTGGCGGCAACGCGACGATGCTCCACTACATGGCGCAGCGCTACCGTTACGCGAGCGGGTACGCCAACGTGGCCTATCTTTCCCAGCTCAACCAAGCCTATTGCATGAAGGTTGGCGTCGAGCACTTCCGCCACCGCATGCCCCAGACGATGGGAGCGCTGTACTGGCAGCTCAACGACTGCTGGCCGGTCGCGTCGTGGAGTTCGCTCGAATACGGGGGCGCCTGGAAGGCGCTGCACCACGAAGCGCGCCGCTTCTTCGCCCCGAGCCTCGTTTATCTGCGTACCGCCGGTGACGTCGTGATCGGTCGCTACAACGAGATCTTCAACACCATCTCCTCCTACGAGATCTTCACCATCCATGACGCGCCCCAGCCGCGGGCCGCGCGGCTGCGCTGGTCGCTGCGAACGTTGGACGGAAAAGTGCTCGGCACCGAACAGGTGCGGGATGTCGCTCTCGAGCCCGGCCAGGTGGTGCGTCACGCCACAAGCGAGGTCGCTGACGCGGGCGCTAAATTCGCGCGCGAGGAAGTTTACCTGCGCACGGAATTGCTGGACCTCAATGGCGCCGCCCTCTCCCGACAAATCGCTTTCTTCACCGTCCCACGCTTCGTCGATTTCGCTGACCCCGGGATTACTTTCCAAGTCCGCGATAGCGATGAAGGCACGGCGGAGATCACGTTGACCAGCGCCTCACTCGCTCCCGCCGTTGCCCTGGGATTCGGAGCGCGCAATGTCCGGCTCTCGGACAACTGGTTTGATCTTCATGCCGGCGAGACCCGAACGGTGGCCGCCCAGTTACCGCCAGGCGTCACCGCCGGAGATCTTCGCTCTTCGCTGAGGATCACATCGCTCTGGCACAGTTATCAGGATTAACCCCGTCCGGCTGTGCTCAGGATTCCCGCTTGAAAATTAGCATGCGACCTCGCGCTCCAGGCAAAAACCGGCTGATCGAACGGCTGGCCAGCCGCGTCACGCGCGCGGTTTTGGTCAACGCAATCGTGGGAAGGCAAGCCGGCTTGGCGTTGCCCTCCGTTGGTGCAAACGCGACAGCATGTCCGCGCGCTTTGCGCTTTCACTGCGTAAAGATGCCGAATTCGGCAGCATGATCGAATCCGCTTCCCGAAGCTCTGCGCCAATGATTCATTGCACGACACAGCGAGGTAAGAAATCCCGCTCCCGCTGCTCATGGCGCAACCCCCCCGCCGCTTTGACGAGCGGAAACTTCTGAGAACCCCACCCCCGCCTTTGTGAAAAAACTCCCGGTCGCTCTCCAGCTCTGGTCCGTGCGCGACGAGATGCGCCGCGATTTCGCCAGCACGGTCGCGGCAGTCGGCAAAATCGGCTACCACGGCGTCGAACTCGCCGGATATGGGAATCTCGATGTCAAAGGTGCGAAGGCGGCGCTCGATGCCGCTAATCTCAAGGTTGCCGGCATGCATGTGGGGTTCCCGGCGCTGCGCGCGGATTTAAACATCGTGATCAACGACGCCCTGCTGCTCGGTTCACGGCATGTCACCTGCCCGAGCTGGCCGGCCGTCCAGTTTCTCTCGGCCGCGGCTTGTGAACGGATTGGGGAGCAACTCGCGGAAATCGGCAAAACCCTCCGCGCGGTCGGGCTGACCTTCAGTTTTCACAATCACGCCGCCGAACTGAAAGTGGTCGAGGGCCGCACCGTGTTCGACTGGATGCTCGGCGCCGCCGCCCCGCGCGACCTGAAAGCGGAGCCCGATGTTTACTGGCTGCAGATCGGTGGATGCCCGCCCGTTAAGTTTCTTCGCGATCACGGAGCGCGCTGCCCCCTGGTGCATTTGAAGGACGAAAAAGAGCTGGGCCTCGGGCCGGTGAATTTCGCGGAAGTCTTTTCCGTGATCGACGAAGTCGGCGCCGCCGAGTGGCTGATTGTTGAACAGGAATCCTACAACCACCCGCCGCTGGAATCCGTGCGTCTGTGCTTTGAACAACTCAAAAGCTGGGGGAGAGTTTAACCATGGCCGCCGTCCTCATCGAGAATCTCGTCAAAACCTATCCCGAGAAAAACGGCCCGGGCGTGCGCGCGGTGCACGGCATCAATCTGGAAATTCGCGATCGTGAATTCATGGTGCTCGTCGGTCCCTCCGGCTGCGGGAAGTCCACCACGCTGCGCATGATCGCAGGGCTCGAGGATATCTCCGAGGGACAGATCACGATCGGCGGGAGAGTCGTAAACAACGTCCTCCCGAAGGACCGGGACATCGCGATGGTGTTTCAAAACTACGCACTCTACCCGCATATGAGCGTGCGCGAGAACATGGCGTTTGGGCTGAAGCTGCGGAAGTTTCCGAAAGCTGAAATCGAAACGCGGGTGCGCGAAGCCGCGGAGATGCTCGAGTTGCAGCATCTGCTCGAACGTCATCCCAAAGCGCTTTCCGGCGGGCAGCGGCAGCGCGTCGCGGTGGGTCGCGCGATCGTCCGCAAACCGAAGGTCTTTCTCTTCGACGAGCCTCTTTCCAATCTCGATGCGAAGATGCGCGTCTCCACCCGCACGGAGATCTCGAAGCTGCACGCGCGCCTCGGCGCCACGATGATCTACGTCACTCACGATCAAGTGGAGGCGATGACGATGGGCGACCGCATCTGCGTGATGAAGGACGGCCGCATCATGCAGGTCGCGGAACCGCTCGAACTCTACAATCACCCGTTGAATCTTTTCGTCGCCGGTTTCATCGGCAGTCCACCGATGAACTTTTTCCCTGGCACCATCCAAAGCGCGGGTGGGCGGCTCTCGTTTGTGGAGACGAATCAAAAAGGGGCGCCCCTGACGCTCGCGTTCGACGGTCCGTTGGCTGCGAAAGCGGGCGCGCAGCTCAACCAGCCGGTGATTTTCGGAATTCGTCCGGAAGATATTCGCGAGGTTTTCCACGACGAAGGCCACGAAGTCCAAGTCGAGATCGCGGAGCCGATGGGATCGGAGACCTATCTCCATCTTGATACCGGCACGACTCCGTTTATCGCGCGGGTTGCGCCGAATGCGACGCATGGCAGCGGACAGAAGGTGCGGGTCCAGTTCGATCTCGCGAAAGCCCATCTGTTCGACCCCGCGACCGAGCAGGTTCTGTGAAACGCCTTTCCGAACCCGGCCCATGAACTTCCCCCTCGGACGCGCGCCTTTTTTTCTGCTGCTGCTCGCCGTCGCCTCCGGACTCGGGGTTTGGCTGACGCACGGCCATTATGGCGAGACGCGCGCGGACCTCATCCTTGCGACTCATGCGCGATTGCACGCCGACATTTACCGGGCCCGGATCCCCGAGTTCGAAAAGCGTTATAACGTAAAGGTCGATATCCAGGAGGTGGAGATCAACGCGATGCGCCGCCGTCTCCAAGCCGCGTTTCTCGCTGGAACCGAAGTGCCGGACCTCGTCGAGGTGCCCGATAACATCGCGAACTACATCAACGGCCCGCTGAAAGACATCGGCTTCCTCGATCTCACGGACTGGGTGAAAGAAAAGAAACTAGACGAGCGAATCGTCGCCTCACGCTTTTCGCTCTACACGACGCGCGGCCGGATCTTCGCGCTCCCGCACGATGTTCACCCCGTGATGCTCGCCTATCGGGCGGACATCGTGGAGGACCAGCTTGGGATCGATGTGAGCACGATCAAGACGTGGGACGATTTTGTGGCGATGGGCCGGAAGGTGACCAAAGATCTCGACGGTGATGGCACTCCGGATCGTTACGCGCTGGAGCTGTCGGTCGAACGCCGGTCTGCGTATCTGCAAGTGTTGATGTCGCAGCGCGGCGATAGCCTCTTCAACTCCGCCGGCGAGGTCGCCTTCGACAACGAGCGCATGGCCGAATTGCTGGTCTGGTACGTGAGCCAGCTGCGCGGGCCGAACCGCATCGCGTTCAATACCGGTGAGGGTCAGCCGATGTGGCGGGCGATGATGGACGGGCTCGTGCTGTTTTATTTCATGCCCGACTGGCGCACCCGCCAGGTCGAGCAGTGGGCGCCTGGTCTTGAAGGCAAAATGAAACTGATGCCGCTACCCGCCTGGACGCCTGGAGGAATTCGCACGAGCACGTGGGGGTCGACGGGGCTTGGCCTTCCCAAGCGCGGCCGCAACCCGGAGCTGGCAAAAAAGTTGGCGGAGTTTCTCTACACGGAGATCAGTGACGGCGGCGCGGCCTGGTCCGGCCTGCACATCCTCCCGCCCTCGCGAGACGCCTGGCAACAGCCCGAATTCGAAAAGCCCAGCGCGATGTTTCGCGGCCAGCCGTTCATGAAGCTGTACGCCCAGCTCGCGCCCGATGTGCCGGCCGTGCCGGTCACTCCCTTTCAAACCAAAGCGGAGAACGCGCTCAACCAGGTCTTCCAGGCATGTGACACTTATTACCGCGCCAACGGTGAACGTGGCTTTCTCGAATACGCGCGCACCCAGCTGAAGATTCGTGCCGACCAAGTCCGGCTCTACATGACTCGTGGCCGTTTCCTCAAAGAATGAAACCCGCATCCAACTACCACCCGGTGCAGCGCGCGGCGCCGTATTGGTTCCTCGCGCCGTACCTGTTGTTGGCGCTCGTGTTCTTTATTTATCCCCTTTTCGAGGCGACGCGCCTGGCGTTTTACCAAACCCACGGTGCGCTCGCGCGCGAATGGGTCGGCTTGGACAATTTCGTGTTCCTTTTCCGCGACCGGAATTTCATCCAGGCCCTGTCGAACACGGCGATCTTTGCGATCTGCAATTGCGCGCTGATGGTGCCGATTTCGCTCGGCCTCGCCCTGCTGCTCAACACGCGAAACAACCGCTTCAAGGGCTTCTTCCGCGTCCTGTTCTTCTCGCCGAACTTCGTCGGTCAAATCTTCGTGGGCATCATGTTCGCGGTCATCTTCCTGCCGCGTTACGGGCTCATGAATCGTTTCCTCCAAACGCTGCTGGGGTGGGGACTCGAAACCGAGTGGCTGACGGATCCCGCGATGGTGATGCCCGCCCTGATCCTCACCAATCTCTGGATGTATGTCGGGTTTAACATGATTTATTTCCTGGCCGCGCTGCAGAACGTCGATGACAGCCTGGTCGAGGCCGCACGGATCGACGGCGCGGGACCGTGGGCGGTGTTCTGGAACGTGACGCTTCCTTCGATCAAGCCCGTGGCGATTTTTGTCTTGGTCGTGTGCATGATTAATTCCTTTCAATTTTTCGATCTGCCCTGGGCGATGTTCCGACAGACCTTCGGACCGGGAAACTCCGCTCTCTTCATGGTCAGCTATCTCTACGATTCCGCGTTTCACACGGGGGATCTCGGCTTGGCTTCGGCGGTCGGCTGGGTCTTGGGCGCGATCATCATGCTGGTGAGCTTCGTTCAGATTAAGGTGCTCGGCACCGGGACGGAGGACGCCTGAAATGAATCTGCTCCACGTCACACTACTGGCAGTCCTGGTCTTTGGCTTTGTCTTGCTGGTCGTCGACCGTCGGCGTCCGCGGCTCGCCGGCAGCTATGTGCGCTATGTTCTGCTCGCACTGATCGCGGTGGCGACGCTGACGCCTTTTGTCTGGCTGGCCTGTGCGGCGGTGAAGGAAAGCAATGTGTTGATGAAATATGTGCTCCTCCCGCCGATCTCCGAGTGGGGAGAGGCTCTCGGGCTCACCAGCTACCGGAAGCTTTTCGCCCCGCGGGCCTCGCTCCACGGGCCGATCCAGTTTTGGCAATATCTGCTGAACTCCGTGTTTCTCGCGAGTGCCGCCACGATCATCCAAACCCTCTTCTGTTCGATGGGCGGCTATGCGTTGAGCAAATACCGTTTTGCCGGCCAGCGCGCGGTGATGCTCTTCATGATCGGATCGATGACGCTCCCGGGGATGCTGCTGCTCGCACCGCTTTATAAAATGATGGTGGGCTTCGGCTGGATGGATAGCTACCTGGCGTTGTTGATTCCGGGGGCCGCGAGCGCGTTTGGCATTTTCCTTTTCCGCCAAGCCATGATTTCCGTGCCAGACAGCCTGTTGGAAGCCGCGCGGATCGATGGTGCCAGCGAACTCTTCATCTATTGGCGGATCACGATGCCGCTGGTACGACCGATGACCGCGGCGTTCTGCCTGATCGTTTTCATGGGACAGTGGAACGCGTTCATCGGGCCGCAGATTTTCCTGCACAGCGGCTACAAACTCACGGCGCCCGTGATGCTCAGCCAGTACATGATGCAGTTTGGCGAGGACTACGGCGTGTTTCTCTCCGGAACGTTCCTGTGCATCCTGCCCATCGCCGTGCTGTTCCTGGCATTACAGCGCGAGTTTATCGCCGGGTTGACGAGCGGTGCGGTGAAAGGCTGAGCGGACCCATCCGATTCGCGGCACCATTTGGCGCTCACGGCACCCAGCATCTTTACCTCCCGGCGCTCGTCCTGTCCCCCCACCGCATTCGTGTTTATTCCGACTACTCCCTGATTGCTTCGCCCAATATTTCCCGGTCTATGCTTTCTCTTCCCATGAAACGCCTTCTCGCCTCCTGCTCTGTCTGCATTGCCTCAGTTGCCTTCCTCGTGCCGGGAAGCCGTGGGTCCGAGCTGGCGCCAGGTCCCGCCCAGCCCACCACCGCCCCCAATACGCCGTACCGCCTCCTCATTAATCCGGCGCCGGGTTTGCGCAAAGCGACGCCGACCATCAGCGCGGCGTCTGACGAAGGCCTCAATGCGATCCAGCGCATCAAGCCCGCCAGCGGCCTCGAAGTTAAACTCTGGGCCGCCGAGCCCATGCTGGCCAACCCGGTCGCCTTCAACATCGACGAACGTGGCCGGGTCTTCGTCAACGAGACCTACCGTTATCGCTCCAGCACGCTCGATATCCGCAACTACCTTTGGATGGATCAGGAAGACCTCGCCTCACGCACGGTCGAAGATCGCGCCGCCATGTTGCTCAGAAACTTCGGCCCCGAGGGAGTGAAGGAGCTTTCCATTGAAAGTGAAATCGTCCGCCTCGTTGAGGACACGGATGGCGACGGTGTCGCTGATCGCAGCGGCGTTTATGCGGACGGTTTCAATGACCTGCTCGGTGGCATCGCTTCAGGTGTACTCATCCGTCGCGGCGAAGTCTGGGTCACCGATATTCCCAGCATTTGGAAACTCACCGGTGAGCGCAAAGCCGAGACCCGTACTGAACTCAGCCGCGGTTATGGCGTCCATTTCAGTCTGACCGGCCACGATCTCCACGGGCTCACTTGGGGTCCGGACGGCAAAATCTATTTCAGCTTTGGCGACCGCGGAGCCAGCGTGAAAACCAAGGAGGGCACGACCCTCAACACCCCGGACACCGGCGCCGTTTACCGGATGAACCCCGACGGCACGCAAATGGAAATCTTCGCTGATGGCCTGCGGAATCCCCAGTCACTGCTCTTCACCGAAAATGGCGACATGGTCGTGGGCGACAACGACTCCGACGGCCCTGACGAGGAGCGTCTCGTTCACGTCGTCGAAGGCGGCGAAACCGGCTGGCGCATCGGCTATCAACGTTCCCCCCTCGCCCCCGTTGAGCAGAAGGGCCCGTGGTCGGCCGAAAGAATGTGGATGCCCCGCTGGGACGGCCAGGCCGCTTTCCTCCTTCCCCCGATCTGCAACATCGAAGACGGCAACTCCGGCGTCGCCTACTACCCCGGCACCGGCCTCAACGATTCTTACTTCGGTCAGATCTTTATTTCGCATTTCAAAGGCGCCATGGCGCGCAGCGGCATCAACACCTACCAGGTGAAACAGAAGGGCGCTTCCTACGAGATCGCCGACAGCAAAGTCTTCGTCTCCGCCGTCCTGCCCACCGACGTCCGCTTCGGTCCCGACGGCCGCGTTTACCTCTCCGACTGGACCGACGGCTACGACCAGCCGAAGAAAGGCCGCATCTACACCATTTCCGATCCCCAGCACGTCAACGATCCCCTGGTGAAGGAGACGCAGCAATTGATCGGCGGCGACTGGACGAAACGTTCCCCGGATGAACTGGCAAAACTCCTCGGCCATGCCGACTGGCGCGTGCGTCTTGAAGCGCAGTACACGCTCGCCGAACGCGGCGATGCCAGCACCGCGATCCTGGCGCGCGTCGCGACCACGCCTGCTCCCGCCGCCCTCGAACTCGGCAACCCCGCCAACCTCCCGGCTTTCGCCCGCCGGCACGCGATCTGGGGACTTGGCCAAATCGCGCAGAAGTCCGGCCCCGCTCTCGCGCTCTCGACGATCCTGTTGCGGCCGGTCAACCAGCTCGGAGTGAAAGACTCCGCCGCCCTCGCGCCATTGCGTACGTTGCTGCGCGATGCCGATCCCGAGGTGCGCGCACAGGCCATCAAAGTCTTGGGCGAACACGCTCAGGTCGACCAAGCCGATAACTTCATCACGGCCCTCAAGGACGAAAACGATCGCGTTAAATTCCAAGCCGCCATCGCTCTCGGAAAAGTTTCGGCGATCGATCCCTCGATCGGAGCGCGTGCCACGCCGGCGCTGATCGAGGCTCTCCGCGCCAACAACGATGTGGACGCCTATCTCCGCCACGCCTGCGTGATGGGGCTGGTCGGTGGCAAAAACGTTTCCGCGCTTGCCGGCACGACCTCCGACAATTCCCGCGCCGTCCGCACGGGCGCAGTCCTCGCGTTGCGCCGGCTGGAGCGTCCCGAAATCGCGAAGTTCCTCGGCGATTCCGAGCCGTTTATCGTTCGCGAGACCGCTCTCGCGATCAATGACCGCCCGATCAACGCCGCGATGCCCGCGCTCGCCGCCATGCTCAATAAATCGGGGACGACGGACGAGGCCCTGCTCTACCGCGCCATCAATGCCAATTTCCGCGTCGGGGAATCAGCGAACGCCGCCGCGGTCGCCAAGTTTGCCGCCAACGTCTACGCCCCGCAGAAATTCCGCCTCGAAGCCCTCACGCAACTCTCGCTCTGGGCCAATCCCCCGCAGCGGGATCGCGTCTTGGGAGTCTATCGTCCGCTCGTTGCCCAGGCCCGCAACGCGACCGCCACCACCTCCCGTGATGGCAAGCCCGCCGCCGACGCGCTCGCTCCGTTGATCTCGATCCTGCTCGACCCTTCGTCTCCCTCCCCCGTGCAGACCGCCGCGATTACGGCGATTGAAAAACTCCACGTGCCCGCTGCCGCCGACGCTCTCTTTACGGTGATAGGGGATGAAAAACAGTCCGACGCCAACCGCGCCACCGCTCTCACCGCGCTGGGTAGCTTGAACGATCCGCGTCTCCCGGAAGTCGTGAAAATGGCGAGTTCCTCACCCTCTTCCGCGCTGCGTCTCGCCGCTCTTCCGATTGCCGCGAAGCTTTCCCCCAATGATGCCGCGCCCGTGCTCGCCAACTTCGTTTCCAAAGGCGACGCCCAGGAGCAAAAGGCCGCCTTCGAAACCCTCGGCACCCTGAAACATCCCTCAGCCGACGCGATCCTCGTCGAGCAAATCAAACTCCTCGCCGCCGACAAAGTCGCGCCGGCCGCGCAACTCGAACTGCTCGAGGCCGCTGGTAAACGCGATAACGCCGAAATCAAGAACCTGCTCGCGGCGCGCGATGCCTCGCTGGCTGCCGGCACGGACGCCATTGGCGCCTTCCGCTTCGCTCTGCAAGGCGGCGACCGCGAGCGCGGTCAGCGCATCTTCGAAAATCAACCGACTCTCGCCTGCGTGCGTTGTCATCGGATCGGCACGGCGCCGGGCGGCGATGGCGCGCCCAATCTCGCTGATTTCGGCACGAAAAATCAAAATGTGCGCGAGCATGCGCTCGAATCCATCGTCAAACCCAACGCCAAGATCTCACCCGGTTTCGAAAGCATCGTCATCACACGGAAATCAGGCGGTGTCGCCGTCGGAATCGTCGCGAGCGAGTCAGAAGACGTTCTCGCGCTCCGCGACTCAGAGGGAAAACTCATCGAAGTGAAGAAAGCCGACATCGCGAAACGCGATGCCGCTCCCTCCGCGATGCCGGAAATCTACGGCGCGATTCTCTCAAAAACCGAACTGCGTGACTTGGTCGAATACGTTTCAACCATCGGTGTCGCTCTTCCGGGCCGTGGCGGTCGCGGTGGTGGCAACCGCGGTGGCGCTGCCGCCGCCGGTGCGGGTGGTCGCGGGGCCGGGGCACCTGTCGTCGGGGCCGCCCCTGGCGCGGGCGCTGCTCCTGGAGCCGGCCGCGGTGGTTTCGGCCGCGGTGGTAACGCGGGCCTGCGCGCGCTCCGCGGCATCACCCCTCCCGCCAGCATTCCCGCGATCGACATTGCGATCCCCTGACCGACACTTGGTCCTGCGCGGGTCGAATAATCTTCACGCGCAGGAGTCCGCGCACCTGACTAAATTTAACTTCTGTGGGACGGGTGCCCCCATCCGTCGCGCCGCCCATGTAGGACGGGTGCCCCCACCCGTCACGCTGCGGGGTGAGGGTACCGCCCACATCCTCGGTCGCCGGGGCTTCTGGGTTTTCCGGCTGGGCTTGGCTCGCTACCTTGAAAAGTCCAGATTTCATGGGCTGTTGGTCTTACTCTGTGGCCTCTGTGTCCGAGCTCCGTGTTCTCTGTGGCTCATGCCTTGGTTGAATTTTGGTATGAGTTTCTCGGGCTGGAGTCTTGCGTTTGCCGGGACGTTTTTCGGCGCGCGGATTCTTTGTCGGCTTCAGCGGCTACCCACCGTGATCGGCTCGATGCGGGTGCCACTGGTTACTTTGTCGCCGGGATAGACCACGACGCGGTCGTTCTCGTGAAGGCCCTCAAGGATTTCGGTTTCGAGTCCATTGCTGCGGCCGATCTTCACGTCGCGTAATTGCGCCCGACCCCCTTCCAGGACGAAGGCGCGCCACGTTTCGCCGCGTTGAAACAGCGCCCCCGCGGCAGCGTGCAGAATATTTTCCCCCTCCCAAATGACGATGCGGGCCTCGGCGCGATAATTATCGCCGAGCGTCGTGCGGCGTTCGATGGGGTCCGTAAAATCGGCGATCACATAAACGCGCTGCTCCTCCACCCCGAGCGCGGAAATCTTGGTGAAGGCCGACGGCTCCACCAGCCGCACGCGCGCCGTCAGCGGTTCGGTGCCGCCCCACTGTTCGAGCATCACGCGTGCTCCGGGCTGCACCGCGACGCCGTCGCGTGACAACACCTCAATCCGCACTTCGAGATCCGTGGGGTCTCCGATCTCGAGCAACGGCAGACCTCCCGTGACGATCCGCGCGCTCTCCTGGTAAACTTTCAAGACCCGGCCGCTCACGGGCGATGTAATCACCAACGGTTCCGCGCTGGCAGCCGTACCCGCCGTGCCGCGCACCAACAGCGCACGAGCCTGCTGCAACTCGAACTCCGCGACTTGGACGCCGAACTCCGCCGCCCGCTCGTCCTGCGTCGACGTCGTTGCCCGCATTTGCGCAGTGTCAAATTCCTGCGCCGACAGAACTTTCCCGGCGAAAAGCTGCTTCAAGCGGGCGAGATCCTCGTTGAACATTTTTCCCGCCGCGCGCGCTCGTTCGCGCTGGGCGATAGCCGCCTCTCTCGCCGCCTCCGCTCCTCGGACCCGCGCCTCGGCCTGTGCCTGGCTCCGCGAATCGAGAAAATCGGCGCCACCCGCCTCCATCACGGCCAGCACCGTTTTGCCTGCTTCCACCACGGCGCCCGCTTTCCACTCGATCCGGCGAAGCTGGCCTGCAATCGGGGCCGACACGACGTAACGGTTTTTCACGCGCGTCATGCCTTCTTCGTCCACCGTGACCACAAGATTACCGCGCATGACACCGGCAACTTCCACCGGCACCGCTCTCGGCCAGAGCCCGACCACGATCAGCAACACGAGAATCGCCGCGCCGATCCAAGGCAGCCATCGCCGTTTCGCGGGGCCGCGATTTTTCAGAGCGCCATTGGCGCGGGGCGGGGGAGGGGGCGGAGGTGTTTGCTCACTCATGTCATTCTTTCGTTTTCAAAGCGCTCACGAGATCGAGCTCGTTCAACTTTCGCGTCGCCAGCAGAGCTGAGATTGCGGATGCCACCGAGACAACGAGGACGGCGAAGGCATAATTCGCCGGCGTCAAAATGAGCGGCAGGCGCACCGTTTCCGTGTTCACACTCGTGATAATCCCGCGCGCCATCAGTGAACCGAGCGCCAGTCCCACCGGTAGAGCCACGAGCGTGAGGAGCACGAGCTCGTTCACCAACACCGCCCCGACTTCGCGTCGCGTGAAGCCCAGCACCCGCAACGTCGCGAGTTCCCGCGCCCGCTCCGAAAGCGAAATTCGCGCGCTGTTGTAGATGATGCCGAAGGCCACGACCGTCGCGAACGTCATATAGATCACCTGAATCAGCCCGATGCTTTGCGCGGTCGTTTTCCGGAAGCTCTCCCGAATCGCGGTCTTCACGGTCACGCCGGCCGTCTTCGGCAAACTTTTCGCGGCGTCGAGAAACTCCCGCCATTTTCCTGCCGAGATGCTGAGATGCGCCCCGCTGATCATGTCCCCTTCGAGTAAAAGGCGGTTCAACGCATGCAATTCCATGTACGCCGCGATCCCGGCGAAATCCTCCGCGAGTCCCACCACCGGGACGCTGATCGTGCGTTGCGCCCCCTCCAAGGTGTGGATGCTCACTTCGTCGCCCAGCTTGACCGCAAGAATTTCCGCGAGCTTCGCCGAGATCACCAGCCCACGCGCGGGCAGCTCGATCTGTTTCGAATCCGCATCGATCACGCGGTTGAGAATTCCTCTGGCCGAAAAACCCTGCACCGCGATGCGTCGCATGCGATTGCCGGCGCGCAACTCGGCCGGGACGTAGCGGAAAGGCTCCGCGTGACCGACGCCCGGCAAGTGGCGGAAATCCGCGATCGCGCGTGCCGGTCCTGGTTCGGCCAGCATCGCGGTGACGGTCTGGCGCTGAATGATGTCCCACTGAAAATCGAGCACGTAGCCGATGCCATCGCGGAAGGAATTCGGCACGATCAGAATCCCCGTGGCGAGGGCGAGGGCGACGCAGGTCAGAATCGCCTGCGTGCGTTTCCGCTCGATGTTGCGCAGCGCCATGCGAAACGACGTCGCGAACCAGCGAGCGCCGCCCATGCGTTCGATGAGCGCCGGCCGAAAACTCGCCGGGGGTTCGGGTCGCATCGCTTCCGCGGGCGGCAGGCGCACGGCGCGTCGCACCGCGCCCGCCACCCCGGCAAAGGCGGCGAGCGCACTTACGATCACCGCCGACACGAGCACGCCACGGGCGAGTTGAAAATCGAGTGAGGGAAACCGGAAAAACAAATGATACATTTCCACGAGACGATGCCCGAGCAGCACGCCGCCGAGCACACCCAGCGCGGTTCCGACGGTGACGATCGCCAGCGAAAATTTGAAATAGTGCCAGCCCACCTCGCCGTTGCTGAAGCCGCAGGCCTTGAGCATTGCGATCTGTTCCCGTTGCAACGTGATCTGCCGGCCCATCACCGCATTCGTCATGAACGCGGCCACACTCAGGAACACGAGGGGGAATCCGATGGAGAGCCCCTGCAGCACCCGGATTTCGTCGTTCACCCGGGTGTGTGACGGATGATTCGCGAGCCCGTACGCGCCGCGTCCTCCGTAAGGAGCGAGGACGCGATCGACGGCGGCAATCACGGTGCGCTCCGAAGCTCCCGGAGCGAGCGCGAGCGAAATCTGATTGAACGCTCCGTCGAGGTTCAGTGCGGTCGCGAGTTCTTTGTACGGCATCCAGAAAACGCCGTAGCTGCGGTTGTCCGGCAAGGCCGCGCCCGGCGGCGCCTCGAACACGAATTCCGGCGACAGCACAATGCCCGCGACGCGAAACTCTTGTTTTCGCCCGTTGAGAATCGCGGAGAAACGATGGCCGGGCTTCAGTCCGTTTGCTTCGGCGAAAGCTTCGCCCGCAAGGATCTGTCCGGGAGTTTCACGACCGATCAGCATGCGCCCGCTGCGCAGATAGAGCCGGTTGAGCAGAGGCTCGCCGTGCTCCGGCAATGAATTGATCAGACCGGTCGCCGGCTCCGCCACCCCGGGAAGATCGAGAATCACCCGCATGGCGATTCCGGTTTGCACCGCGGCCACGCCGGGAATGGCCGCCAGTTGTCCGGCCACGCTGCGGGGGGCGCGTTTCACCGCGGCAAAAACCTGCGCGAAACGATAATCGCGGTAGTAGCCATCGCGGGTGGTCTGCAGCGAAAGAATCAGACTGCGCGTCATGATCATCATCGTGAGCCCACACGCCATCACGAGCGCGACGGCGAGCGCCTGCGATTTCAACGCGAAGAGATCCCGAAAAAGCTTCCGGTCGAGCAGGCTCATGAACACTCGCCTCCGCCGCCGTTCGTGATCGGGCGATTCATCGGGCTACCATCGCAGATCACGCACGGGGGCCCGGACGGTATTGGTCCGTTCGCCGACGATGCGTCCGTCCGACAGCGAAAACACGCGGTCCGCCATATCGGCCATGATCGCGTTGTGCGTGATAATCACCACGAGCGTGCCGAGCTCCCGATTGATGCGCTCCACGCCCTCCAGGACCGTGATGCCCGTGCGCACATCGAGTGCCCCCGTCGGCTCATCGCAGAGCAAAACCGCGGGCCGTTTCGCGATCGCGCGGGCGATGGCCACGCGCTGTTGTTCGCCGCCCGAGAGCTGCGCCGGGAAGTGATCCATGCGGGAGGCGAGCCCCACCATGGCCAGCGCCTCCTCCGGGAGCATCGGGTCGCGGGAAATCTCCGTGATGAGTGCGACATTTTCGCGCGCCGTGAGGCTCGGGATGAGATTGTAGAATTGAAAAACAAAACCGACTTCGTCGCGACGAAAGCGCGTCAGTCCTTTTTCATCCGCCGCGGCCAGATCCCAGTCCCCGTAAACCAAGGTGCCGCGCGACGGCGAATCGAGTCCACCAATCAAGTTGAGCAAGGTGGATTTTCCGCTGCCAGAGGGACCGAGCAAGACGACGAGTTCGCCGCGATGGAGGTCGAAATCGACTCCGGCCAGAGCCGTCACCGCCGCTGTATCTTCGCCGTAGATCTTGGCGAGATCACGGACGTGAAAAACCCTTTCAGCGGGCGGGATGGCGCGCGAAGGGGACGGTGAGCTTGGAACGACGGCCGCCATGGTGGGGACCGCAGGCAATCGCTGAAGACCGGCTGTCGCAACGGACAAACCCGTTTTGCGCGGAAGTGTTAGGGCTTTGTCTCGACGCCAGCACTTCGACTCATGCTGGGGCGCGCTTCATCTGGTCGAGCACGCCGATCGCAGCGAAGAATCCCGGCTGCAAAACCGCCCGACCAGGCACCTTTTGCTCCTGCAAGATGAGCAATTAAGAACGCGAGGGATCGAGCCCGTTTCCGAAATCACCGCGCTCCGGCACGTGCTGCTTCAATCTCTCGCTGCAACACCGCCGCGCGTTTTTCCGCGACGCCGACCTGTTGGGGTGCGTTCTTCACGAGATGATCGCGGATGCGCTTCTCAGAGCCAGGATCCACGCCGTTTTGTTTTGCGACGATCAGCCACGCCAATGACTCGGTCGCGTTCTGTTTTGTGCCCATGCCGTTGGCGAGAAAGGCGCCGGTGTTCGCCATGGCTTGAGGCAAACCGCCACGAGCAGCCTGGAGATTGTATTGAAATGCCTTGGCCGCGTTCGCGGTCACTTTTCCGCCCTGGGTGTAGTGGGTCGCGAGTTGCTGCGCGGCATCCACGCTGCCGGCTTTGGCGCCGCGCTCGAGCAACGTTACGGCTCGGGCGATTTCCGCGGAGGTGTTTTTTTCCTCCACCAGTTTTTGCCCGAGAGCGAAGAGTGCATCCGGTTCGCCCCGATCCGCGGCTTGTTGCAGTGCATCCCGATTCGCCCATCGCAAAGTCCGTCCGGACGGCGAGGTGATGCTGAGACCGGGATCGTCGCCCGGGGAGGTTGCTGAATCGGAGACGGTCACCGCTCCGAGCGTAACCACTCCGCCGCTCGTGACGGCGGTGGCACCCGGCGCATTGGACGCCGGCGCGGCGTTTCCGGCGGCGTGGCTGGAGTTTCCTGAATAAGCGAGCGGCGCGGCAGGCGGGAGAAAAGAGGCGAGCGGCTTCCCCGCCAGTTCACGCTCGATTTCGGGCGCGCGCTTTTCACCAGCCGCGATCAACTCTGGACGCTTCAGCTTCAGGATTTGCGCGCGCATCGCCTGCTCGGAATCGGCGGCGGCGCCGCGCTTCGTCGCGAGAATCAACCAGCCGAGAGCCTCGACGTAATCGCGCTTCACCCCGTGAGCCCCGGCATAGGCGGCCCCGACGTTGTGATAACCTTCGGCGACATCTCCGGCCGCGGCCGCCCGGAAATAGCCAAGGGCGCGCGCGCGGTCCTGCGCGACGCCGTCTCCATCATCGAGGAGCATGCCGATGCGAAAGGCCGCCGAAGCCACGCCGGCCCGCGCCGCCTTTTCCAACAGTTCGAGGGCCTGCGCGCCGTTTTGCGGGACGCCGTCGCCGCGCAACAAGGCCTCTCCGAATTGAGCCTGCGCCGCGGGATTCCCCGCGAGGGCGGCGGCCTTTAACTCCGCCGGATTCTTCCAGGCCACCCCGCCGCCCTTTTTTGAGATAACCTGGGGTGCGGAATCTTGCGCAGTCGCGACAGAAACTCCGCCGACCACAAAGGCTCCGGTTGACGCGACGATGAAGAGAAGACTTTTCACGCCGTAACGGTGAAATCGCTTCCGGGAAACGCAAACGCTCGCGCCATCAATCGGCGCGGCGTTCGGTCAACGGGGTTTCGATGAAGCTCCGCCATTCCGCATCGTTTAAGGGCAGCGACTGGGGGTGATACTCCGCGGCCACCAGCGATACGTCCGCGGGTTGTTCGGTTTCGGTTTTGAAACGCAGCAGAAAAAATTCGGCATGGAAAAACCAGGCGAAGCGAACCCGCCCGCTTGCCACCAAGTTCCGTCGGTCGCCTGGCGGCTCGTGGCGGAACTGCGGCAGGACGTGCAGGACTTTCGAGTAGCTTTGGCCGACTTCAACGGCACCAGATCGCAAATAGCGGCCGAATCCCGCGAGGTCGGCCGATGCCTTACCCTCATGCCGTACATAATACGGATAGAGGTGCCAGCCCGTGAAACCGAACGGCGCATACGATAATTCGGTGGGCTGAAGCTTTTGCTCGCGAAGAGCGATTTCGCTGATGACGCAAAGAGCGCGAGCGCGATCCAGGACGCATTTTAGATCCAGGAAAAAGAGGAGGTGAAAAACCGCCACGAGTCCGAGCAGCCACCGCGAGGAGCGGAAATCACGCGCCGACGATCGTTCGAGCGCGGTCACGCCGAAGATTCCAAACAACGCGACCTCGAGCAGATAGTAATCCCAAATGACGCCGCGCACGCAGACCAGCACCAAGCTTCCCAGCGCGAACAGCGCGTAGTCGGCGCGAAGCCGAAATCCACCGCGCAGCCAACCCACCGCGGAGATGGCGATCACGAGCTTGAGGTACCACCAGCCCGAGGAGCCGATCACGAGATTGTGCTCCCAACGTGCCCAGTCGCGTTCATCCACGAGGAGCAACGCCGCAAAAATCAACGCGACCAGAGCGATCTTCCGTCGCGAGGCGACACCGCAACTCACGCGTCCGCTTTGCCCGAGGAGGAACGCACCCCAACCCGCCGCGACCATGTAAACGAAAAAACCAACTCCGAAAGCGCGGAGGGCGTCGCGAGGGACAATGTGGGTGAAGGCCTGTTGGGTGAGCACTTCTTGGGCGTGCGTTTGATTCATCCCTCGATCGAGCACCCCAAAGAAAAGCAGTCCGCAAACGGCCGCTGCCGCCGGCGCCGCCCACGCTCGGCTCCTCCGTTCCGACTTCGAGAAAAAGGCGCCCTGTGCGGCGCCCCACAAGGGGATGAGCAGCCAGGGCAGCGCACTTTGGCGCGCAGCCATGGCCAGCGCCCAGAAAACCAAAAACAGCCACCAGCGCTGGCCCGCGCTCGCCCACAGCGCGAACAACAAGCACGGCAGATAAAGCGCGACGCTGGTGAATTCCACGGTCTTCCAAAGCACCGTGGGAAAGGTCAAGAGCACCAACGCCGCCGCGGCTCCAAGTTTCAGCGAAAAACCGCGCTGGCGAAAAAGCAGGCCCATTGCCGCGAAAGCCGCCACCGCGAAGGCGGCGAGTAAACCATGGATCGCGAAGGAAAAGCTTCCTGTCGCCGAAAATAACAGCGCCCCCAGCGACGAGAGCGATGCGGCCCACGGCTCCAACCAATCATCTGTCCAAGGCCGCCCCTGCTGGAGCGTCTGGACGACCGAGCGCAGATAACCGAAATCGTCATTGATCGTGATGACGCCAGAGGGGAGGAGCAGCCAGATCAGCAGACCGTATCCAAATGCTCCCGCGATGAGCCAGCGGGAGTAGTTAACAGCGGGGAACGGCTGGCTCATGCGGTGCTCCCGCGTAGGCGAGAAATCCCCGGTGGCCAACGCAAAACGGAAGGTCCTCTGCGTTCATGCTCCTTGCTCAACCTGGTCGAGCGCCGCGTCTGCAAGGAGGGGGGGT
>JBDSSU010000061.1:0-12117 GCA_039928635.1 Opitutaceae bacterium
CCCGATAGAGGGTAGGTCGCCACTACACGCCCTTTGGCAAACTCCGATCACGTCAGAGCAAACACTTGCAACGCCCAACACCCCGAAAATACCCGAAAATCGCCTCCAGTTGCGGAAGTCGGGTTAACCACAGTCCCGGCATCATGGCGTGAAACGGTTCATCCTGCTGGATCGGGAGCGAGCGCACACCGGGTTTTTCACGGCTGCAATCTTCCTTTTGCCTCGTTCGTGTGTTTTGTGGGCGCATCCATGACGTTCGATCTCGATCTCCGCCGCGCCGCGTTTGGCGTCGGGGAGTTTGCCGGCTTCGTGCTCGGTCCCCGTGACGCCGGTGATGGCCAGGGAGGACTCTGGCGCGCGCAGCTGGGCACCCACTGGCATCAACAACTCCGCTCGCAGACTGCGGCGGAAAGTTCCGCCGCCGAATTCGAGGTCGCGATCGCGGGACAAATTTTTCACCGCGGATGGACGCTGACCTTCAATGGCCGCATCGACCAGCTGCTCCGCACCCCAGGGATCGTTACCCTGCGCGAAATCAAAACGGTCACCCAGCCACTGCCGGCCAACGAGAACGACCTCCGCGCCGACTATCCGGAATATTTTGTGCAGATTGCGACGTATGCCGCACTGTGGCGGCTCGGGCTGGTCGCGGAAATCGGCGGCGAAAGATTGCCTCTGCCGGGTTCCGTTGGAGCAACGGTCGTCGCTCCCCTGCTCCGCGCCGAGCTATTGTTCGTGGAGGCCGGCAGCGGCCTCGCGCAAACCGTCGCGGTCACCCAGGCCGACGAGGCACTCTTCCAAGCCCAGCTCGACCGGATCACCGAGTTCCTCGACCTTCGTCTCCGCGCCCGCGAACGCCTGCGTCACCTGACGTTTCGACCGCCGTTTCACGAGCTGCGCCCCGGCCAGGAAACCACCCAGGCCGAACTCACCGCCGCCTTTGAGCGTTGCCCACTCGTGTTACTTGAGGCGCCGACGGGTTTCGGCAAAACCGGACTCCTGCTCGAGTTCGCGCTCGGGCAGCTTCGAGCGGGCCATCTGGAACGCGTGCTTTATCTCACGAGCAAATCCACGGGCCAGCTTCAGGTCGTACGCACCTTGGCCGGCATGACTGCTCCGAACGGAGAAACCCGTGCGACGAACGGTGCGAGCATGACTGCCACCACCCAGATCGCCGTCTGGCACGTGCGCAACAAAGGCGAGCATTGTGTGAACGACACCTTTCACTGCGTCCGCGAAAATTGCGCGTATCTCGACAAGGTCGCGGCCCGGTGGCCGCAGAGTGGGCTGGCGCGTTTCTATCGTTTCGAAAATCAAGCGCGCGATTTGGAAACATTGCGGGCAGCGGGACGCGCCGCGCTGATCTGCCCCTACGAAATCACGCGGGCGGCGCTCGCGTTCAATGACGTCTGGGTCGGCGACTATAACTACGTGTTCGCACCGAACAACCGCTCGCTGTTCTTCCAGCAACCGGGCTTTGATCCCGCTCGCACGCTGCTCATCCTGGACGAGGCGCACAACCTGCCGTCGCGAGTCGCCGACGCCTATTCCCACCGCGTGCTGGCGGACGACGCGCGGGCGCTGCTCGCGGAACTCGACCACCTCAACGCCCCGGCGCCGCTGGTCCACGCTTGGGAAAGCTGGACCCTGCTCCTCGCCGCGCTGCCGGTGGTTGATGTGCTGGATCCGGCTCTGGAAGCCGACGCGGCGGAGACCCTGCGGCGGATCGCCGACCAGCTCGCCTCGCTTCCGATCGACTACGCCGCCTTGGGACCGCAGTTCGCGGCGCTTCTCTGGCAGACTCCCCTACTCGCCGCCTGGCTGGAGGACACGCGGCTGAAAAAACTCCTCTGGTCGCCGCGGGCGGGAGAACTTCATTTCACCTGCATCGATGCCGCCGACGCGATCGGAGAAACCCTGCGGGGTTTTGGCGGCGCGGTTTTCGCCAGTGCGACGCTCAGCCCCGTCGACGCCTTTGCGGAGAGCTGCGGCCTCACCGCCGCACATCCTCACCACCACCTCCGCGCCCACACGCCGTGGCGTGATACAGCGTATGACGTGGCGGTTGATGCCCGCGTTGACACGCGTTTCCAGCAGCGCGCGAGGCACCATGCGACCACGGCTGCAACGGTTGCCCTGCTCCATGAGTCGGCGCGGGGGCCGGTGGCGGTATTTTTCCCGAGTTATGCCTACGCGGAAATCATCGCGCGGGAACTCGACCGCAGTTTTCCCGGCGTGCGGGTGGCGCTCCAGCCCAAGCTTCGCGATCTCGCGGCGCAGACGGCCTGGGTCGAAGAATCACTGGCGCTCTCCGACGCCTTGTTTCTCGTGCTCGGTTCGAGTTTCGCGGAAAGCATCGATGCGCTCGGTGGACGCGTGACGCATGCGATGGTCGTGGGTCCGGCTTTGCCGGAGGTCAACGCGGTGCAACAGGCGCGGCTGGCGGAATTTTCCGCGCTCGGCCGCGAGGCGGCGTTTCGCCGCGTGTATCAAATTCCCGGCATGGCCAAAGTGAACCAGGCACTCGGTCGCCTCGTGCGCGCTCCCGGGCAGCGCGCGCGGGTGATTCTCCATTGCCAGCGTTTCCTCGAGCCCAGCTATGCGAGCCTACTCGCACCGGAATATCAGTTCGGCGTCAACGTGCTGGAGGACGCCGATCTCGCCGCCTGGCTGCTTCATAAAACGTAATCGGCAGACTCTCGTCGTTCCGCCGTATCGAGTTGCCGATCAGTGAGTCGAACGCAGATTACCCGCACGCCGGCAACAAACTCCGCCCCCATGACCAACGCGCTTAAAGTTTTTCTCGCCTGCCTCGTTCTGCTGCAGGGCGGTCGGCTCGCAGCAAAGGAAGAGAGCTTTCCGTTGTACGAGGATCATCGCGTCACGATCGACGTTCCCGAAGGCTACAGCTACGAACGGACGTTCAGTGAAGAAGGGGTGATCACGGTCAGGATCGCGGATCCGAAGCGGGAGATGGCGTTGGACATTTCGTTTCTGCCCGATCCCGAGGAGCGTTTCGCCACCCCGCGGGCCCGCCGGGAATTCATGGTCGGAAATTTCCACACGTATGTGGCCGGCTCGGTGGAGAAGGAAATGCGTTTTGAAGAACTGAAGCCGCGCCTCGGGAATGCCACGATCTGCGTGTTCACGGACGTCAATCTCGTGGGGAAAACCGAGCTGCCCCGCGGCGAATATCTGAACGCCACCACGGGGATGAAGCGCTGGACCGGATGTGCCGCTTTTTTCACGCTGCTCAGCAATGGCATCCGTTCACCCGCTTATGAGGCGGCGCTGAAAATCATCACGGAGAGCGTGCACGAAAAAAAGCCGCAGGCGTCGTTCTAGAACAGCTTCACTTAAGGTAAGGTATAGCGGTTTTTCTCCGGTCATTCTGAGCGGAGCAAAGAATCCAACAGCGTACCCGCTTGCTCTCACCGCGACGGACTCTTCGTTGCGCTGTTGATGAACGGGATTGGGTGGCACGGGCATCCGCTCGTGTTCCGAACCCACGGGCAAGATGCCCGTGCCACTCAAACGGCCGACAGCGGCCGCCGACTCACTCCACGCCCACCCGCGACCGGTAGAAGGCTTCGCACTTGGCGTAAATCTCCTTGGGTGAACTCATGCCGAGCGCTTCCGCCGCCAAAGCGCGCGCGTCGGCCATCGTCATCGCGCGCACGATGTATTTCACCGCCGGAATCCAAGTGGGGGTCATGCTCAGGTTGTCCACGCCCAACCCGAGCAGCAGCGGCACGAGCACCGGGTCGCCGGCCATTTCTCCGCAGATGCTCACCGGGACGTTCTGTTTTTTCGCCTCGTCGACGATGTGCTTGAGCACGCGAATGACCGCCGGATGGGTCGGCTCGTACAGATGAGCGATGCGGTCGTTCACCCGGTCAATCGCCAGGAGATATTGGATGAGATCGTTGGTCCCGATGCTGAAGAACGAGCACTGCTTCGCCAGCAGATCGGCCGTCATCGCCGCGCTGGGAATTTCGATCATCGCTCCAATCGCGAGCTTTTCATCGAAAGGCTGCTTCCTTTCCTTCAGCTCGGCCATGCATTCGGCGAGCACCGCGTTCGCTTTTCCCAACTCTTCCTCGCCGCTGATCATGGGATACATGATCCGCACCTGACCGTGCGCACTCGCCATCAGGATGGCCCGCAGCTGCTCCTTGAAAATCTCCACATGTTCCAGGCAGAAGCGGATCGCGCGAAAACCCATGAACGGATTGTTCTCCTTGGGAAAAAGATCCGGGTTGCCCGCCAGCGGTTTGTCTCCGCCGAGATCCAACGTGCGAATGACCACGGGAAGCGGGGCCAGACCCTCGGCCACCGCTTTATAGGCGACAAATTGCTCCTGCTCCGTGGGAATCCGCGACGAGTTGAAAAAGAGATACTCGGTGCGGTAGAGGCCAACTCCTGCCGCCCGGAAATCCTTCACCAGCTTCACCTCGTCCACCTTCTCGATGTTCGCCATCAGCGTGACGTCGACGCCATCCAAGGTCGTCGCCGGCTTCCGGTTGGCTTCCAGCAAACGCGATTCGAACGAGCGTTTCTGCTCCTGAATTTTTCCGTAGCGGAAAAGCGTGCTCTCGGTCGGGTTGATGATGACGACGCCGTCGTAGCCATCGACCAGGACCCAATCCCCATTCTTCACCCGCTTCGTCAGATTCCGGACGCCGACGACAGCCGGCACTTTCATCGACCGCGCCACGATCACCGCGTGACTGGTTTTGCTGCCTGAATCCGTGACCATCGCCAGCGCCGCACTGCGATCGATGCTCGCGGAATCCGAGGGCGAGATGTCGTTCGCCACGACGACTCGTTTATCGGCGAGACGGCTCAGGGAATTCTCCGCCTGCCCCAGCAAGTTCTGCAAAACGCGCTGCGCGACATCACGAATATCCCCGGCCCGTTCGCGTAGGTATTCGTCATCGATTTCGGAAAAAGCCTGGATGTAGCGCGACGAGACTTTGTTGAAGCAGGTCTCGATGTTTTGCTTGGTCGCCTCGAATTCACGGATCGTTTCGCCGATCAACGCCTGATCCTCCAACACGAGCAAATGAGCGTCAAAAATCAGCGCCTCCTCCGGCCCAAGGTTTCGCTCCACCTCGTGCTGGATCTTCGCGATCTGTTGCCGAGTCACCAATAACGCCTGATCGAAGCGGGCGACCTCATCGATCTGCTTCTCGAGCTGAACCTGGTAGCTCGGCACTTCCACATCGCTTTGGATATAAACGAAAACCTGGCCATAGGCGATGCCCTGCGAGGCAGCGATGCCCTGCACCACGGTTTCATTGTTATCGGACTTGGACATGTAAAGCAGAAGCAACCGTGCGGGGTGACACGGGTTGCGACGGACGATAACGCGCCCGCCGCGCAGCGGGTCAATGCGGATTTACGCCAAACGCGTCTCGACGGCGAAAGCGGGGTTTCCCCATGCCGTTCGGATCGTTGCAACGATTTCGGGGACAGGCGCGTCGTCAGGCAAACAAGCGAAACAGGCACTCCCGCTTCCGCTCATCCCCGGTTGCAAACCGAAGCGCTTTCGAAGGTCCACCAGGAGGGTCGGGAGCGCCACGTGTTTCGAAAACACGGGGAGCTCAAAGCTGTTGAAAAGGAGGTCGGCGAGCAGGCTCTGCTCATCCTTGACCCAACCCGCGAGCTTCGCCTCGGCCGGAGCGGGCGGCAGGTAGTTCTTGGCGGGATCGCTCGCGAGACGCGCGTATGCCCATGGCGTGGAAATCCCAAAAGCCGGTTTGAAAATCAGTACGCGGCGCCCTCGAAGCCTTTCCGCGGTGCGCGCAGACAACGCTTCAATCTGCTCGCCCCGTCCTCGCATCATCACCGGTCCCGCCCGCAGAAAGAGCGGGCAATCGGAGCCGACTTCCGCCGCCACCTTTTCCAGCGCGGCGGGGGTGAGCCGTCCGCCACTGAGTTCGTTTAGCGCGCGCAGCGCCGTGGCGGCATCACTGCTTCCGCCACCCAAGCCAGCGCCGACGGGAATTCGTTTCTCCAAAAAGAATCTCGCTCCGCCCTCCCAGCCCGACGTCGTGCGAAACGCGCGCGCCGCCTTCAGGACAAGATTCGTCTCATCGCACGGCACCTCGGGGTGATCGCACTCCAGGGAGAAATCGCCGGGAGTTGGCTCAACCCGCAGCGTGTCGCCCCACGTCACTGGCGCGACCAGCGAAACCAAATCGTGAAATCCGTCGGGACGCCGGCCGGTGACGGCCAGAAAGAGATTGAGTTTAGCCGGGGCAAAGAAAGTCGAAGAATTCACACGCGCGAAGAAAAACATTGGCGATGCCTCCGAGCCCTCGTCAGCCTTTTTCCACCCTATGCCGTGCGAGCTCATTCTTGTTCTCGATGCCCAGTCACCCAAGGAAGTCACTCCGGCGCTTCGCCAGCTTCAAGGGACCGTAACCTGGGTTAAGATCGGCCTGGAAATGTTTACGGCCTGCGGGCCCGACTGCGTCCGCGAAATCGCGGGCCTCGGCTTTAAAGTTTTCCTCGATCTCAAACTGCACGACATTCCCAACACCGTCGCCAAAGCGGTGGAATCCACCTCCAGGCTCCCCATCCAAATGCTCACGCTCCACACCAGCGGCGGACGTGAAATGATGCAGTGGGCCGTCAAGGCTCAGCAGCAACATGCGCCCAACCTCATGCTGCTGGGCGTGACCGTACTGACGTCAACGAGTGCCGTGGGGCTGGCGGAAACCGGCGTCGCCGCATCGCCTCAAGACCAGGTAGTCCGGCTCGGTAAACTCGCTGTCGACTGCGGCCTGCGCGGCCTCGTGTGTTCTCCCTTGGAAATCGCCCCTTTGCGCGCGGTACTGCCTCCCGAAGTGGCGCTGGTCACTCCCGGCATTCGCCCACGCGACGCCAAAGCCGACGACCAAACCCGCATCATGACTCCCTCCGAGGCCGCCCGCACCGGGGCCAGTTACGTCGTGGTTGGCCGACCCATCTTCAAAGCGCCGGATCCCGTGGCCGCAGCACGTGCGATTCTCGCTGAACTCGCCAGCCCTGCTCTCCCGCGATGAGCCGCACCGCTGTTATCTTGCTGGCGGCTGGGAGTGGCACGCGCATGGCGGCAGCCGTCGCGGACAAAGTGCTCGCCCCCCTGGCCGGCCGGCCCGTTTTCGCTCATTCCGCCGCCGCCTTCATGCAGAGCGCGATCGCCGACCTCTACGTCGTGGTTTACCGCGATCAGCGACAGATGACCGCGCTCGCCGCCTACGCTCCCACGCCGTCCGTTCTGGTGCGGGGCGGCCGCGAGCGACAGGACTCCGTGATGCATGCGCTGGCCGCCCTCCCGGACGACATCGCCCACGTGTTTATTCACGATTGCGCGCGCCCGCTGGTGCGACCCGACCAACTGGTGGCGTTGCACAAGATCGTTCGTCGCGAAGGCGCCGTCGTCCTCGCGCATCGCGTCACGGACACGATCAAGGAACATCGCGGTGAGGGTCGCCTCCGCACGGTGGATCGCTCACGGCTTTGGGCGATGGAAACCCCGCAGGTTTTCTCCCGCGAGCTGATCGATCGGGCCTACCGGCGCGTCGCGGCGCGAAAGCTGCAGATCACTGACGACGCCCAGGCCGTGGAACAACTCGGCCACCCCATTGCCCTGCTCGAAAATCCCTGGCCTAATCCCAAACTCACGACTCCAACAGATCTCGGCTACCTCGAGTTTTTAATGTCCACCCTATGAAAATCCGCATCGGCCACGGTTATGACATTCACCGGGTCGTCACGGGACGCCCCTTGGTTCTGGGAGGCGTCACGTTCGAAACCGATTTCGGCCTGGAGGGACATTCCGACGCCGATTGCCTCACTCACGCGATCTGCGATGCACTGCTCGGTGCGGCTGGGTTGCCGGACATCGGCGTGTTTTTTCCCAACAACGACAGCCGGTTCACCAACATCAGTTCGCAGATCCTCCTCCAGCGGGTTTGCACCGAGCTGGCCAAGCTCGGTTGGCAGGCGTCGAACATCGACGCCACCTTGATCGCCGAAAAACCAAAAATCTATCCCCGTCTGAACGAGATCAAAGCCGTGCTTTCGAAAACGTTGGACCTGCCGGTTTCCTGCATCGGGATCAAAGCGACGACGAACGAAGGGGTTGACGAAATCGGCCGAGGCCTCGCGATGGCCGCCCACGCCGTGGCCCTGATCGAAAAAGCGTGAATTTGTCCCGGCAAATTCTCGGTGGTTTGGCTTTCTGCGCGCTGCTGCTCTCGGGTTGTGGCAAGCGCGAGACCGCGGTGCAGAGCGGCAATCGGGAGCAGGTTCTCCACCGCGGTCTCGGTTCGGAGGTGGGAGATCTCGATCCCCATCTCGCCACCAACATTGCCGAGATGGATCTCATCTCCGCCCTCTTTGAAGGCCTGGTCGCCGAGGATCCGGTGGATCTGCACCCGGTCCCCGGCGTGGCGGAGAGCTGGGAAATTTCATCGAATCGTTTGGTCTACACCTTTCATCTCCGCGCCAACGCGAAGTGGGCCAATGGCAATCCGGTGACGTCCCAGGATTTCGTGGCTTCCTGGCAACGCCTCCTGACGCCTTCCCTCGCCGCCCCGAACGCCACACTGCTCCACGTGGTGCAGGGAGCGGAAGCATTCCACAAAGGGGCATCGAAGGACTTCTCCCAAGTCGGTGTGACCGCCGTCGACGCCCGCACCCTGCGCGTCACCCTCGAGTATCCCATCCCCTATTTTCTCTCGCTGCTGACTCACACGGCATGGCTCCCGGTGCCGGTCGCAGTCATCGCATCCCACGGCTCTTCTGATCAACGCGGGAATTCGTGGACGCGCGCGGGAAAGCTGGTCGGCAACGGTCCGTTCACCTTGAAAACCTGGCAGGCAAACCAGCGCATTATCGTGGGAAAATCGCCGTCCTACTGGGATGCGGCGCAGGTGAAACTAAAGGCGATTCATTTCTATCCGATCGACAGCGTCGATGCCGAAGAGCGCTCCTTTCGCGCGGGGCAGCTGCACGTCACCTATGTGCTGCCGCACGGGAAAGTGGAATCCTACCGGCGCGACGCCCCCCACCTGCTCCGGACCGATCCCTATCTCGATTCCTATTTCCTGCGTCTCAACACGCGTCGTCCCCCGCTTGGCGACGAACGCGTGCGTCGCGCCCTTGCCCTGGGAATCGACCGCGCCGCGATCGTCGGAAAACTTCTCCACGGAAAGCAGCAGCCCGCGAGCACCATGACGCCGCCTGGCCTCCCGGGCTATGTGCCACCCGCGGGAATCACGACCGACCTCGTGGCCGCGCGGCGCTTGCTCGCGGAAGCTGGTTTTCCCAGTGGCAAAGGACTGCAGCCCCTTGAGCTGCTCTACAACACATCCGAGAATCACCGCGTCCTTGCCGAAGCGATTCAGGAAATGTGGCGGAAGGAGCTGGGCATCGACGTGCGACTCGTGAACCAGGAGTTCAAAGTGGTGCTCACCGAGCGACGGGCCGGCAACTACCAGATTCTCCTTTCCGACTGGGTGGGCGACTATCTCGACCCGACGACGTTTCTCGATGTCTGGCGCAGCGATAGCGCCAACAATCACACGGGTTGGGCGAGTCCGGACTATGACGCCATGTTGTTCTCCGCCGCCCGCACGCCGAGTCCGGGTGAGCGCGCCGCCTACTTTCAAAAAGCCGAGGCGCTCATGCTCGCCGCGTCACCGATCGCGCCCCTCTACTATAATACCCACGTTTTCCTGCTGCAGCCGTCGGTGAAAGGCTGGCATCCGACGCTGCTCGATCATCATCCTTACAAGCATGTCTGGCTCGAGCCGTAGAATTCTCGCCGCAGTCTTCGCCTTGGCCGCCGGGTCGGACGCGATCGCCGCGAACGTCAGCACCAAGGATGAAGGGAAGGCTCTCCGGCTGAGTCAGCGCAATGAACCCGCGGATCTCGATCCGGCCACTGCGACACTGCCCGACGAATTCTTCATCATCCGCGCCTTGGGCGAAGGCTTGGTGGTGCCCGCGGCCGACGGGGGCAAACCACTTCCAGCCGCCGCCAGCCGGTGGGAGGTTTCCTCGAACGGTTTGATGTACACGTTCTTCCTGCGAAAAGACGCGCGCTGGTCAAACGGCGAACCCGTGACCGCCCAGGATTTCGTCTCTTCCTATCACCGCTTGCTCAGCCCGACCACGGCGTCACCCAAGGCCGATCTGTTTTTCGCGGTGAAAAATGCGCGCGAATTCGTCAGCGGCAGGATCACCGATTTTTCCGCGGTGGGGTTTCGCGCCGCGGATGCTTCCACGCTCATCGTCACCCTCGAACTCCCTACTCCGAATTTCCTCCTCTACATCGCCAGCGGGCCTTGGATTCCGGTCAATCCACGCGTCGTCGCCCAATTCGGTCGAGCGTGGACCCGGCCAGAAAATCACGTGGGAAACGGACCTTTCACGCTGCAGGAATGGCGACCCCACCAACACCTCCGCGTCGTTCGGAATCCGCTCTACCACCCCGAGCGGCCTGGCTCTCTCCGCCAGATTAATTTCATCGCGTTCGACAATGGTGACGCCGAGGAGCGCGCTTATCGCGCCGGGCAGATTGATGTCACGATGGCGGTGCCGGTGACCAAGCTCGAGACGTACGCACGCGAACGTGCGGCTGAACTCCACCGCACCCCGCTCGCGGAAACGCACTACCTCGCGTTCAACACCCAGCGGGCTCCGCTCAACGACGTTCGGGTGCGACGGGCCCTGGCGCTTGCCATCGATCGCCCGAAGATCGTCGAACGGGTGCTACGAGGAGGACAACAATCCGCGGGCCGTTTGTTGCCGCCGCAATTGAGAGGCGGGAATGACGCGAGCGTCGCGCAACCGTGGGAATTTCGTTTCGACGCCGCGGCGGCAAGGAGTCTTCTCGCTGCCGCGGGATTCGCCGGCGGAAAAAATTTCCCGCGCCTCGAAATCACCAGCTGGGCGCGCCCGGCGGTATTGGAGGCAGTGCAGGAAATGTGGCGACAAGAGCTGGGGATCGAGGTGGCCATCGCGCTCCGGGAAGCGAAGGTGCATGTGGACAGCCTGCAAAGCGGGAGCTTCGACATCGGGTTCATCACCCAGATTCCCGACGTGGCCGATTCCGCGTCCGTGCTGTCCGATTTCGCCACCGGTGCTCCTGGCAATTATCCGCATTGGAGCGATCCCGCGTTCGACGCGCTGCTCCTCGCTGCCTCGCGCGCGCCGACGGACCTGCGGCGCCACGCTTTGCTCGGCGAAGCGGAGCAACGCCTGATCGAGGCTGGCGCGATCGCCCCACTCTATTTTAACGCGAAGAACTGGCTGATGTCCCCCCGCGTCGCCGGCTGGCGCGAAGACGCCTTTTGGACGCGAGATTACACCGCCGTTTCTCTCAGGGAGTAGCGAAGAACGTTCGATGCCGGTGGGAACGCGAAACGCGTTTTCCTCCCCGCTTGCGCCCGGCGCGACGCGTGCTCTGATGCCCCCCATGCTTCGCGCTTTCCTCCCCCTCCTGATCACTGGATTGCTCGTTACCGGCTGCGGAAAAACGGACTCGACCCCAACGGCTTCGGCCGGCGGATCGAAAGGTCCCGTTCCCCAGATCTTCCACGTTGGCAACGGTGCTGAACCGCAGGACCTCGACCCCCAAGCGATCACCGGCGTACCCGAGCACAAATTGATGATGGCTCTCTTCGAGGGACTCGCGAGTGAGGACCCGCAAGATCTGCATCCCGTCCCCGCCATCGCTGAGTCGTGGGATATTTCGGCGGACGGAAAGACCTACACCTTTCACCTGCGTGCCGATGCGAAGTGGTCGAACGGAGAAGTGATCACCGCGGACGATTTCCTCCAGTCGTACAAGCGGATGCTGACGCCGGCCTTCGCCTCCGAATACGCCTACCTGATCTTCAACTTCGTGGTCGGGGCGCAGGAATATTACAAAGGCCAGCTGAAGGATTTTTCGCAGGTGGGATTCAAGAGTCCGGACCCACGGACCTTGGTGGTTAGTCTGAAGAATGCCACGCCTTACCTGATGAAGATCATCGCGAGTCATTACGCGTGGACGCCCGTTCCCGTGAAAACGATCGCGAAGCATGGGGCCATCGACGCGAAACGCAGCCCTTGGAC
>JBDSSU010000062.1:0-7129 GCA_039928635.1 Opitutaceae bacterium
AAAAACCCCTCCCTCACTCTGGCCGGCATGTTGTTCGCAAGCGTCACCGGTTTTATCCACGCCCAAGTTCCAGCTGGTCCCCCCGCCGCGGCCCCGGCCGCAAACACGGCCGTACTCGCCTCACCGGAAGTACTGCCCGATCGGCGGGTCACGTTCCGCCTCTCGGCCCCGAAAGCCACGGAAGTCACGCTGAAAGGCGACTGGCACGCCGACCCCAAGGCCCTGACCCGAGGAAACGACGGGGTGTGGAGCATCACGCTCGGGCCCTTCGCTCCCAGCAAATACATCTACAACTTCACGGTGGATGGCGTCACGATCGCTGATCCGGCGAACTCGCAGGTGAAGCTCCGCCAGCGCAGCCAGGGCAGCTTCTTCGATGTGGCGGGAGAGACGGCCGGGCTCGGCGACGCGCGAGACGTGCCGCACGGGGCGATCGAACTGAACTCGCAGAAGTCCGTCGTGCTTTCCGAAACCCGCGGGTTTCTCGTGTATACCCCGCCCGGCTACGCGCAGGAACGCGAGCGGCGTTATCCCGTGCTCTATCTCATGCACGGTTCGAATGACCGGCCGCAAGGATGGGTCGATGTCGGCAATATCAATTACCTCGCCGACAACCTCATCGCCGAAAAGAAGGCGGAACCGATGATCATCGTGATGCCCGTGGCGCATGCGCTGCCCTTCGGTTCACGAGGCAACGGTACGCGGAACAACGCGGTGGTGTTTGAGGAGTACCTGTTGAAAGACGTGATTCCGACCGTGGAGGGAAAATATCGCACGGCCCCGGGTCGACAAAACCGCGCCGTCGCCGGCATGTCGATGGGCGGTGATATTGCGATGCGGGTGTTTTCGAACCACATGGACAAATTCGCGGCCGCCGGCCTGTTCAGTCCGGCCGGTGGTGTGCGCGCGGTGCCGACAGAGAAAGCCGCGATCTATGGCGACGCGAAGACTTTCAATGCCACCGTTGACGCTTTCTACGTCGCCTGCGGAAAGCAGGACAGCCTCTTCGCCAGTTCACAGGCGCTCGACGAGACGCTGACGAAGCTCGGCATCAACCACACGTGGCGCCCGACCGAGGGTTTTCATAATTACGCGCTATGGCGCCAGCACGTGATCGAGTTTCTCCCGCTGCTGTTTCACCCGTCAGGAACCGCCACGACGAGCGCCAGGGGAAAATAAAGGGCGACCCCACCGGAACCGTTTCGCCCCGCGAAAGTTTTCCCCCACCGTTTAGACGGCGGCTGCCTCCGGCCGGCATGACCGGTCGGCCGCCAAACTCCCAGTTTGGCCCAACGCATCGCGTTGCCAACACCATGGGCCGCAGCGCAAGGATCGAGATTTCGGCAGGTGCAGCCAGCGTGCTTGGGTGGTCCGCCGAGGGTCTCCGCGCGTGTCGGTGACGAACCATTACGCGAGGGGTTCCAGTCTATAGTTTGCGCAACGTTTCCCGTGACTTGTGAAAACCACCCTCCACCCTCTGAAACGAAATACGTTTAGTGTTAGTAGACCCAATCCTCCCAACCATACCCCTATGATGATTCGACTACGCACCCAGGGTGCGGCGCTGTGCCGCTGCATTCTGTTCATTGGCGCAAGCAGTGCATCCCTCCCTCACGCGACCGCCCAAGTCGCGCCAACTGCGGCTTCCACCGCGGAAAACCTGGCCAAGTACGACAGAAACAAAAACGGCGTGCTCGATCCGGCCGAGCTTCAGCAAATGCAGGCCGATGAGGCGAAGAGTGGCGACGCGATCAAGCTCAGCCCCTTCGAGGTTTCCACCGACAAGGATGTCGGCTACGCCGCCGGCAATACGCTCTCCGGCGGTCGCGTCGACACGCCGCTCGCGATCACGCCCGGCTCGATTTCGGTCATGACGAAAGAGTTCATGGACGACTTCAACGTCACGAACATGAACGACGCTGGTAACTGGACGATCGGCTTCGATTTGGGCACCTCGGTGCCGAATTCCGATCCTTCGTCGATCAGCGTCTATCAAAACATCGTTCGCGGTGCGCCCTCCACGGACAACTTTCCGACGCGCAATGGCGCCATTAACTTTGGCGCGGCCGACAGCTACAACACGGATCGCTACGAGTTCCAGCGCGGCCCAGATACATCGATGTTCGGCGACGGCGGTCCCGGCGGACGCCAGGGTAGCACCAGCAAACGGGCGCGCTTCAACCAGACGGCGACCAGCCTCTCCCTCCAGACGGATACTTATAATGGCTACCGTGGGACCTTGGACTACAGCAAGGGCTGGGACCGCCTCGGGCTGCGCTTCAACGCCCTGCGTCAAAATGCGCCGGGCTATCAGGATGGGATGAACAAAATCAAAAAAGCCTTCACGATGAATGTCGTCGGCAAGCTGACGAAAGACACGCTGATCATCGCGGAATACGAGCAAACGAGAGAATGGAACAACCTCTGGTCGATCACCAACGGCGACGCCCAGAGCTTTTGGGATGGCACCACTGTTAACAGCAACAACGCCATCTTGCTCGCGAACAGCAACACCTCCCTCAATGCGGCCGGCCTTGAGCGGATGGCAGTGGGCGCGAACGGCAGCGCGGCCAACATGTTCGTGTGGAACTTTGCGACGAACAGCATGATGGACTACGGTGGCAACCAATACCGGACCCGTGGTCTCAGCGGCACCGCTCTGCGCATCCCATATGGCGGTAACGAATATTTCCTGGCCGTTCCCTCAAGGAGAGCCCCCATCTCGGGCATCGATCCGCATTTCAGTGCGGCGCCGAAGGATAATATTGCCGCCCGCGACAGCAGCACCGCTTCGCTCAATGTTGAACATCGCGTTGGCAACCTCTTCGTACGTTTGGGCGCGGTGAAGAACGATTTCGACAACAACACGATCTGGTCGAACAGCAGCCCCAACGCGTATATTATCGACGTCAACCAGACGATGCCCGACGGGCAGCTGAATCAGCGGTACCTTCGGACTTTCACCGATGTCGAGCAAAACAACATCTACAGCCAGGACTCCGTCAAAGAGTTTTCGGGACAGGCGAGCTACCGCTTCTTTGTGCCAAGGTGGTGGGATTACAAGCAGCTGTTGAGCCTCAATGTGAGTGACCGCGAAACGAATTCCGAGTCGCGCACCAGTGCCTGGCGCCGGACAGACAACCCGACGTCGGCCGATCCCTTCAACAACGCTAACCGGTTTTTCTATCGCGTCTACTGGGGCGATCCGCGGCCCGATCTCGGGCCGGTATTGAGCAACCCCAATGGCGTGGCTCCCGGCAAATGGAGTTATGTGGACACAGCGGGCAACATCACCAAGCGCGGCGTTCTCCACGCGGGGTTGACCTCCCAAAGTGCCTTTTTCAACGAGAAGGTGGCTCTCACACTCAGCTATAGTCGGGATTCCGTCGATGTGGACAACCAGTCCCGCCTGGGTGCCAACCTTGCAGGCTCCACCGGCGCGCCTGATTTCAAAAACCAGCTGGGTTTTCGGAGTGCAGGCGCCCACTATACTCGGAAAGAAACGGTGGGTTCCTTCGCCTACGGTTTAGTCGCCTATCCCTTCCAGACCCAGCGAGACGGATTCGTCAAAAGGTTCGTTTCTCCCCTCGGCTTCTCGATCAATATCGCGGAGAACAATCAACCGCCTTCGAGTGGTGTCCAAAATCCGCTGCTTGATGGGACGCTGCCGCCCTTGACCCATTCCGAGACCAAGGATTTTGGCCTGCGTTACTCGATTCCCGGCGGCAAGGCGTACCTCACCCTCAGTCATTACAAGACGACCCAAGAGAATAATCCCTCTGGCTTTGGCAGTGGAGGGGATATCACGAACATTTGGACCAACCTGGGTTACACCGATGCGGCACTAACCACGACGACAGCCGGGTCCGGGTTCGCTTACTCGGATCCCAGTTCCCGCCGACTGGAAGGCTGGGAGGTCGAGCTGACGGCCAACCCGACGCGCAACATCACGCTGACGGCTAATTATTCGCACCCGGTTTCGTACATCGTGACGGAAAGTACCGATCGGAAAGCATATGTTGCGGTTCACCGGGCAGAATGGCAGGCCGGAGCGAACGCGGCCCAGGGAGCCGTGCTGAATGGCAAGACGATCCTCGATCCCACGATCATTCAAATGGCGCTGCAGAATATCGACAACAGCCTCAATGGTTTGACCACTGGCACCCTGGAAAACAATCAGGTGCGCCATCGGGTCAACCTAGCCGGGAGCTATCGGTTCCGCGAAGGCATGCTGCGGGGCCTCGGTCTGAATGCCGGCGTTCAGTATCGCGGCTACGGCAAAAACGGCAGCCGTGATGCCCGCATCAAATTCGGCCTTGCGGACACCGTGACCCCGACGGTGCAGCAGAACACGGAGGCGGCCTTCGACTACCTTTGGACTCCTCCCGCCTGGAAAAACACCCTCACCGCCGGAGCTAATTACACCCGTCGTTTCGGCAAGTATCAGACCCGGTTCCAGCTCAACGTGACCAACCTCTTGGACGACCGTGATCCGATCTGGGGCCGCAGCGGTCCGGTGGGCAACAATGCTTCTGCCTACACCACCATCTCGACGAACCAGCTGTTCGCAGGGAATGTGCGCCAGCAGATCCTGACCAGCTTCGTGAACCCCGATCCGCGCAAGTTCACGTTCACCACCACCGTCAGCTTCTAAAAAGCGAACGCCTTTCGCAGACCCAAAGCCCGATGCTCCCGCATCGGGCTTTTTCGTGGCGACGCGCGCGGTGCCAGCCGCGCCGAACGTGGCGAGTCGGCGCCCGGGCGTCGTGTCTGCTCCTGGAGGGGGAAGATCTGTCTTCGTGAATTGCTTCACGCGCCCAGCGCGACATGGATCCCATCCGACGGTTTCGTGCGATCATCCAACCCTGCCGATTATGAATACCTTTCTCCGCCTCCGTCGCGTACGCCTCCCGGCATTCTTCGCGATCTTGCTTTCGCCTTTTGTTTCAATTGCCGCCATCGACCGCGCGGCAGTGGTGCATCGCCACGATATTCGAGTCGCGAAGGTTGACCCGGAAGCGTCGCTGAGCGTGGGCAACGGCGACTTCGCGTTCACGGTCGATGCGACCGGCCTGCAGACGTTCGAATCGCTGCACTACCGCGAAGGAATTCCGCTCGAGACACTCTCCACGTGGGCGTGGCATTCGTTTCCGAATGTCGACGGTCTCAAGCTGACCGATGCGATGGCCCCCTCGAACTTCCACGGGCGTCCCGTGCCGTATGCGAGTCTGCAGGAGAGCCCGGCTGGAAAATACTTCCGCGAGAATCCCCATCCGGTTCCGCTCGGCCAGATCAGCCTCGTCCTGAAAGGCCGGCCCGTTCTCCCGGAGGAATTGTCGGGCATCGACCAGAAGCTCGATCTCTGGACCGGGGTGGTTCGCAGCAGCTACACCCTCGCCGGGCAACCGGTCGTCGTTGAAACCGCCGCGCATCCGACCCTGAGCCAAGTCGCTGTGCGTTTGGAATCCCCGCTGCTCACGAGCGGCGACTTGCAGGTGCGCTTTCGTTTTGCCCGCGCCTACGAGGTAAGCGTGAAAAACAAGCCGCCCTTCATCTGGGACCGAGCGGAACAACATCGAACCGCGATGGCGGACCGCGGAGCGCAGTTCACCCAGCTCGCCAGGACCGTCGATGACAGTACCTATTTCGTGAACGTGCACTGGGAGGGAGCGGCCGAATTCACGGAGGCCGGTGCGCACGATTTTCGCCTCGCCGCAAAAGGCACGGCAACGCTCGCATTCACGTGCGCTTTTTCGCCGGAGCGCGCGACCAGGGAGTGGCCCACGTTTGCCGCCACCCGTGCCGCGAGCTCGCAGGGTTGGAAAGATTATTGGACGAAAGGCGGCATGATCGACTTCGGGGGCAGCACGGATCCGCGTGCGTCCGAACTCGAGCGCCGGATCATCCTCTCCCAATACATCGTGAGGGTGAACTATTCCGGCAGCATGCCCCCGGCGGAGAGCGGTCTTACGCACCTGAGTTGGTATGGGAAGCACAATTCCGAAATGTATTTCTGGCATGCCGCGCAGTTTTATATCTGGGGACACGTCGACCTCCTCGAGAAAGGACTGGGCTGGTATCAAAAGATTCTGCCCAGCGCGCTGGCCGACGCCAAGTCACAGGGTTTCTCCGGAGCGCGCTGGCCGAAGATGGCGGGGATCGATGGGCGTCAGGGGCCCGGCACCATCAACCCGTTCATCATTTGGAATCAGCCGAACCCGATCTATCTGTGCGAACTCGTGTACCGGGCGCACCCGGATCGGGCCACGCTCGATAAATATCGCGAGGTCGTATTTCAGTCCGCCGAGTTTCTCGCGTCATTCGCCCATTTCGATTCCGCCACCCAGCGCTACGTCATCGGGCCACCGGTCAAGAACGTCAGCGAAAGCACGGGCGAGAACAACACGCAGAATCCCACGTTCGAACTGGCTTACTGGCACTACGGATTGCATCTCGCGCAGCAATGGCGCGAGCGCCTGGGGCTCACTCCCGAACCACGCTGGGCTGACATCCTGCAAAAACTCGCACCCTTACCGGTGAGCGACGGGAAGTATGTCGAGATGGAAACGTTCCCCGATATCTACAAGCGCGAAGGCGGACTCCCCACCACGATGCTGCTCGCGCTTGGTTTCCTGCCGAAGACCGGGAAAGTCGACGTGGAAACCATGCGTCGCACGTTCGACGAAGTGAATCGCCGCAGTCGAAACGGCGTCGGTCGCTGGGTCAGCTGGTCCCAAGGCCAGGGCGCGATGACGGCCGCCCGCCTCGGACAAACCGAGAACGCGCTCGCGATCATTCTTAACCCCACCGCGCGTTTCATGATCAACGGCCATGTGCGCCGCCCGGCCGAACCGCTGGACTGCCCGGCGTTCATTCCCGTGAATGCCTCGCTCCTCGCGGCCGCAGGATTGATGGCGGGAGGTTGGGAGGGAGCGCCCGAAGGCGTGCTGCCCGGATTCCCCCGTGACCCCAAATGGAAGATCGTCGCTGAGGGACTAAAGCAGATGCCGTAAGCTCGCGCCGAAAACCGTGGGGGCGATTTTCAAGGCTGAGGCGTGTTCAACGCTGAACGCGGTCCGCCATGCTGCTGACGAACGGGATTTGAGTGGCACGGGCATCTTGCCCGTGT
>JBDSSU010000063.1:0-3558 GCA_039928635.1 Opitutaceae bacterium
CCGGGGATATAGGTCACACGCTCGCCGTCGCCGGGATCATTGGTGATGAACGCGTTGCGCTCGCGGGCCCACGCTTCGGCTTTTTTGAGTTGCTCGTAGTCCACCGGTCCGTACTTGTAAGGTATTGCCCGTCGGTTCAGCGGAATGCCCACGTGATATTCCAAGAAATGATTGCACTTTTCCAGCTTGGTCCGGCCCAGATTCGTATCGCCTTTGAGACGCTCAGCGATGAACGCCGCGACGAGGCCGGGCACGTAGGCCACTTCACATTCCGCCAGCTTCGCTTGCAGGGTTTCGACCTCCGGTGCTTCGCCCCACACGCGGGCCAAGACGCTGGCGATCTTCTTCACGAACCGCTCGATCAGCTCCCGGTTCCCCGCCACCAGCCGCTGCTCCGCCTCGATCTCCGCCACGATTTTCTGCTGCTCGGGCAGCGGGGGAAGGGGGATTAGCAATTCAAGAACATGCTCACGCGAAATGCCCGGGATGGCAGCGCCGTTCGCCAGTCCTTGGAAGTAATCGAACTTGGACGCCAGCACTGTGTGGATGAAACTCGGGTCAGCTCCATTGACCCGTACCGCCATGAGTTGGCGGCTGATCGCCGCTTTCTCAATGTCTAAGAGGTTGATCGAACCTAGGCCGGAGCCCTTCACCGTAACGAGAATGTCACCCTTCTCGGCAATCGCCTCAGGCGATTCGGTCCACTTGGTTATGACGGGCGAGATCGGGCCAAAATCTGATGGCCCGGTCAGATAGCTCAGCCCGCGACCCTCTGTGTTGTAGTTGGCTTTATCGACATGGCGTCCAGAGATAAGCGTGCAGACCGACGCCAACTCCACCATCGGCCAGTCGGGTTGGATGGGGATGTGGGGGCGGTAGTGGTCGAGGACGGCGCGGGCGCCGTCGATCACCTTCTGGTACCCCTCGATCACCGCCACGATCTCCTTCTGCACCGACAGCGGCGGAAGGGGGAAGCGGATGCCAAGCAGGTCACTTGTGTCGATCTTGAGCGTCCCATGCGCCGCGGTGTTCATCACCTGCGCAAGCTGTCCGCGATCACTCCGAAGGATCAGACGGAGATAGGTCGGCAACACATTCGGCGACGGAAAGATCGCACGCAGGTCTTGGTTAAACGCGACGGGCGCGGCCACTTGGACGATTGGGACGCCGTTCGCAAGCCCCATCCCCCGGACGAGCACGAGCAGCGAACCGACGGGGGCGATGGATGTTGCCGTCTCTCGGACGGCTTCATCCGAGACGTGCATCGGCGCGTCGCGAATCACGTCGCACTTAAGGTCCTTCGCGGAGACCCAAGGGATTGTGCCAGTCCAATAGCTCTCGTTTGCCTTTGACGGTGTTCCGCCACTGGTCAGCGTGCAGACATCACCCAGTGCGACTATCTCGTAATTGTTCGTGGCGACACCGATGTCTCGATACCGCTCCCCGCTCAGGTTGTAATCCCCGTTCGCGGCGATCTTTTCCTTCGAGACGATCAGGCCGGTCGTGGGCGAAAATCCTTCGAGCGATTCGCGGGAACGGAGTTTGCTCAGGTAGTCGGCGATCTCCGCCGCCACCTGCGGCAGGTCGTTCTTTTCGATCGCGCGGCGCTGTGCGCCCAAGCCGAAGCCGTCCGACTCGACTTTGAAGAAGCCGACGGGGTCGGCCTGCTTGGCGAGGGATTTATCTAAGATCAGGATGCTGGTCTTCACCCCGCTATAGGGCTGGAAGATGCCCGCGGGCAGGCTCACCACGGCGACGAGGTAGTTTTCGACCAGCATCTTCCGCAACTGCACGTAGCTGTTCTGCGATTGGAAGATGATCCCTTCGGGCACGATGATGCCCGCCCGGCCGGTGGGGGTTAAATGCTCGGCCATGTAGTCGACAAAGAGCACTTCGCTGCGCTTGGACTGTACTGAAAAACGGTTGTGCGGCTTGATGCCGCCCTTGGGGCTCATGAACGGCGGGTTGGCGAGGATCACGTCGGCCGTCTCGCTCCACTTGTCCTGACTGGTGAGCGTGTCGTACTCCTCGATGAGCGGCGCGGTGAAGCCGTGCAGGTAGAGGTTCACCAAGGAAAGGCGGACCATGTCGGGGGAGATGTCGTACCCCCTGAGGTTGCCGGCCATCCGCTTCTTCTCGTCCGGCGTGAGGGGCTGCCTTTGTTGGCGGCTTCGATGTGCTTGTAGGCGGAGATCAAAAACCCTGCCGTGCCGCAGGCCGGATCGAGGATGGTATCGGTCTTCTTCGGGTCGACGACTTTCACGATGAAATCGATGATGTGCCGCGGGGTGCGGAACTGGCCGGCGTCCCCCTGCGAGCCCAGCACCGAAAGAAGATATTCGAAAGCGTCCCCGAGGCGTTCGGAGTGGTCGTACGTGAAGCCGTCGATCTCCTTGAGGAAGAGTTTGAGCGTTTCGGGGTCGCGATAGGGAAGAAACGCGTTTTTGAAGATGTCGCGGAAGAATTTTGGGACGCCGGGGTTCTGGGGCATCTTGACCATGCCCTCGGCGTAGAGGGCGATGCGTTCTTCGCCAGCAGTGGCGGGTGACATGAGCTTGGCCCAGCCGTACTTGGCGAAGTCGCCCGCGAAGAATTTCCGTTTGCCGCCGAGTTCTTCGGCCTGTGCGTCCATGTCGTCCATGAACTTGTAAATGAGAGCGATGGTGATCTGCTCGACCTGCGACTTGGGATCGGGCACCTTGCCGACGAGAATGTCGCGGGCGGTATCAATGCGGCGTTTGGTGGCGGAGTCGAGCATGGTTTACATCACAAGCAGATTCTGGGCGTAGTCTCGGATGTATTCCGGGACAATCTTCCGGTAATCATCCGGTACGGCCTTAAAATCGCCAAAGGTGAAGCCGGGGTTGGTGTGCAGCTGTGTGTACTCACGGGCGTCGATGATGTGCCGGAGCTGGTCGCTGGTGGCGTAGGCCTTGAAGTACTGACGGATGGCGGGGACGGCGACCGCGTCGGCGGGTTTGTGGTCGGCGACGAACTTGGCGAATTCCTCCTCCAGCAGCTCGTCCTTGGACTTGAGCCGCGGGATCAGGCCGAAGACGTATTCGAGAATTTCCCGGAGCGTGGCCCGGCGATCGACGCCGACGGCGCGGCGGAGCTTGTCGAGCGTGTAATACTCGTTGGGCTTGTTCAGCAGCTTCTCGTTGACATAGGTGAGCACGTCGTCCCAGCGGCCTTGTTCGACGGCAGCGGCGAGGGTCGGGTCTTCGCGGGCGGCGTCGGCGAAGCTGCGGAAGAACATCCCGTCAACCTTCATCCCGCCGGGGTAGTTCACCTCAGCGATGCTGACGATCGCGTCTTCTTCTTTGTGCTGGTAGTTCCCGCCGGGCAGCGGGGGCGGAGGCGGCGGCGGGTCGCTTTTCTCGCCCGGCGAGGGCAGATCGAGCACCTCGTCGTAATCGAACTCGCTCTCGAAGTATTCGCAGTTGGCGAAATAATCGAACAGCTTATAGGCGGTCTTTTTCAGACCGGCGGTGTCGGCCTTAAGCTGCGGATCGAACGCTTCCCTGCTATGGTCGTGTGGGCGGGTGCCGCGGCCCT
>JBDSSU010000064.1:0-3116 GCA_039928635.1 Opitutaceae bacterium
CTGGCTGACTGCGGGTGAGACCTTTGATGTCGGCGTACTTGATATGCAGATGCCGGAGATGGACGGCGTGATGCTCGCGGAGGCGATTCGTCTGCAGCGCGATGATCTGGAGCTCCCCTTGCTCCTGTTGTCGTCGGTCGGGCAGCGCGAAGCGGGCGCGGACAAAAAACTTTTCGCCAAATGTCTCACGAAGCCGGCGAAGCCGACCCAGCTTTTCGATGCGGTCGCCGCGTTATTTAGATGGGCCGAGGAAAAGCGCGCCGCGAGCATGCATCCCTTCGCCCGACCGGCGCTCACGACGGTCGCCCGTGCGGAGCACGTGCTGATCGCGGAGGACAATGTGGTGAATCAAAAAGTGGCGTTGCTCATGTTGGGCAAACTCGGTTTCCGCGCGGACGTGACGGGCAACGGGCTCGAAGCCCTGGAGGCATTGCAGCGCCAGACGTACAATGTGGTTTTGATGGACGTGCAAATGCCTGAGATGGACGGTTTGGAGGCGACGCGGCGCATTTGTCAGCAGTGGCAGGACCCGGCGAAGCGGCCTTGGATTATCGCGCTGACCGCGAATGCGATGCAGGGCGACCGCGAGCTGTGCATGGCCGCCGGGATGGACGACTACATCACGAAGCCGATCAAACTCGAGGAACTCTCCGCCGCGCTCGACCGCGCCCGCCTCGCGCGGCCAAAAGTCTAGGGCGTTTGCCAACTCTTCCCCTCAATCCTAAAGGGGGCGTAGAATTCCGCCGCCGGCGGCTTACGCGGTGCTCGTCGGCGTGGATTATTCGGGAAGCCGGGATCAACCGCTCAGGCCAAAAATGATGCAGAAGGTCTCCCGCGAATGGCGCCGATCGACGCAAATCTTCGAGAAAAAAAGATCCGCCATCTCGGTGAGACGACTCACCGTTTGGTGATTGTCCGCGCCTCGGCCTTTCTTCGCGTCCCTTGGCGTAATTCGGGGGCAACTGCACTTGTCCTGCTGCCGTGCAATCAGCGCCGCGGTGAAGGAACAACGGAGCTGTCGCTTGAAGGGTGTTCGTCGGTGTTTGACCCGGGATTCGCAGACGATGACGTCACGCGGCTGAGTTCGCTCAGCTGCGGGGCGACGTGGCGCCAGAGCGCGTCGGCTTTTTCAACGACGATCGCGCGGCATTTGGCGATTTCCGCCTCGCGGGCGGCGCGATTCTCCCCGGCGATCTTCGCGAGGTCATCGAGGTTGTAGAGAAAGACGTTTTGCAGTTCGGCCACCGCAGGGTCCACGTCGCGGGGAAGCGCGAGATCGATGAAGAACAACGGACGAGCCGGACGCTTTTTCATGGCTGCCGCGGTGGAATCTCCGTCCACCACCGTGCCCGGAGCCGAAGTGGCGCAAACCACAATGTCGAATTCCCCCAGGCGGGCGTCGCGTTGTTCGAACGGCATCGCACTCGCGCCCAGGCTGGTCGCGAGAGCCATCGCGCGTTCAAAGCTGCGACTGGACACCGTGATGGTGGCGGCACCGCGACTCTGAAAGGCCCGCGCCGTTTTCTCCCCGATCTCGCCCGCGCCGAGGAGGAGCACCCGGGTTTCCCGAAGATCGCCAAAAATCTTGGAAGCCAGTTCCACGGCCACGTTGGCGACGCTCACCTGACCCTCGGTGATCGCGGTGTTCGTCCGCACGTTCTTGGCGGCTTGAAACGCTTTCTGAAAAACCCGATTGAGCACCGGCCCGGTGGAGCCGCGCTTCTGCGCGAGGGCGTAGGCTTCCTTCACCTGGCCGAAAATTTCGGTCTCACCGAGCATTTGGGAATCCAGCCCGGCGGCGACTTCGAGCAGATGGCGGATCGTGTCGCGTCCTCGCAGGCTGAGGCGGATTTTTTCGAACTCCGCGCTGTCGAATTGCTGGCGCGCGCAGAATCTCGCCTGCACCTGCGACACCGCTTCGGGGCTGGTGGCGACTCCGTAAAATTCCACGCGGTTGCACGTGCTCAACATCGTGAACTCGCGCAAATCGGGCAGGGCGGCGAGCTCGGCATGAAGGGCGGCGGCGGCGGATTCGCCGAGCGTGAGCTTTTCACGCACGGCGAGGGGCGCCGTGTGGTGGGTGGCGCCGAGCACGAAAAGTTTCTCGTCACTCATCGCGGCACCGCGTGAGCGGGAGTCTGGGGGTGGCGGCTCGCGTCGACCGGCCCCAGGGAAATCAACGCTGCCGCAAAAAGCGCGGCGCACGTCCACGCAAAACGCCGGGCCAGCAAGACCCCCCGCAACCGGAATCCCAAGCCGATGGCATAGGCGAGCCAGACGGCCACCGTGACGACCAGCTTGGAAACGTTAACGGTGCTGGGATCGCGAATCCAATAAACCGAGCCGACGGCGAGAGATGCCCCGAGCAACGTCACCCCGGCCGCCAGCAAACGAACGCTGATATGATCGAGGTCGAGGATGGAGGGCAGAAACGAAAACCCTCCGCCCAGATGTTTGCTTTTCAGCGAGTAGTTTCGCAGCAGAAACATCAGGGAGGTCAAGGCGAGCAGCCCGAAGACCCCGTAGCTGAAAACCGCGAGTGCCGCATGCAATTCGATCCACGGATTTCCGCCGAAGGGGTGGGTGCGAAGCGCCGGATCCCACGAGGGAATCGCGAGGGAGACGAGGGTGAGGACCGCGGTGAGGCACGCCGTGAAATAGCCGAACAGGCTGGAGCGAAACGTGACGCCGATGCACAGGTACAGCGTCGTCGCGGACCAGGCGGTGAATTGATAAATCTCGAACCGGTTGCCGAGCGGGCAGCCACCCACTGCTCGCCCGCGCAGATATAGCCCGAATAATTGAAACAGGTAGCCCGCGACGATCGCCGCGGAATTCACGGCCGTCGAGGGACGTCCCCCCCGGAGCAGCGAAAACGTCCCCAGCAGGAATCCCGCGAGATAAAATCCCGCGGCGATCCACAACCATGAGCGGTCGCTGAACTGAGTAAGCATGGAAGGCGGACGCTACTGCGCCCAGGCGACGGGGCAAGTCTGAGCGCGAGTGGTCTGGGGCAAAGCAGTGGCACGGGCAAGAGGCCCGCGCGTGTTTCCGAGGTCACGGGCAAGAGGCCCGTGCTACCCAATCCCGTTCATCGGCAGTGGAGCGAGGAATCC
>JBDSSU010000065.1:0-10299 GCA_039928635.1 Opitutaceae bacterium
CGCGGCCAGGACGCGCGCCATATTCTCATTGGCCTCCACCCAATCGCGCATCGGATCCTGCGCGCTGTAGTTGTCGCGGTCGCCCACCTCCATGTAAATGCGGAGCGGCTTAACCGCGCTGTTGGGGATCAGCTTCTCGTGAAGCCCCCAGGCACCGTGCGGATGTTCCGGATCGGTCGGCCACTGGTTGTTGGTGAAGGTGCCGGAGAACGTGAGCACGCGACGGTAGCGCTCCGGATGAAACCACGCCATGATCATGCCCGCCGCCGCTCCGGAGCTGGTGCCCATCACGGCGCGCCCATCCGGATCCTTCGTCAGCTTCACATTGGCGACCTTTTCCGCCATCGGCAGCACCTCGGTCTCAACGAAGTCGCTGTATTTGCCGGACATCGTGTCGTATTCCAGATTGCGCTGGCGGAGGTGATGCTCACACCGATGACGAGGATCGCCGCGGTGAAGAGGAACGTTGTTTTCATGGGTTTTGGAGTAGCAGAGCCACGAACGCGTGATGTTTGGCCCGGTGACCAATGCAACACCCCCGATGACGAACGTGACCAGCTCAAAGCCGAACCCTCTTCGCAGTGAGGAAGCGAGTCCCTGGGACAGTTTCAGAATCGGATGTGCCGAATTCGCCTGATCTAAACTTCAATGGGTCTGGTTCGCCCAATCGTATTTGAAGCGGCTCACGCGTTGCGCAGGGATCGACTCAGCTCTTTATTTTTCCCGCCCTCATGTCTTCTTCCGCCCCCGACGTCGTCCTCATCGGTGGCGGGATCATGTCCGCCCATCTCGGCGCGATGCTCAAACGGCTCGATCCTCGGCTCGCGATCGAGGTCTACGAAACCGCACCCGAGCTCGCGCGCGAAAGTTCCGACGGCTGGAACAACGCTGGCACGGGACATGCCGGCCTTTGCGAACTCAACTACACGCCACCACCCGCGGTCGCCGGCGCGCCAGTCGATGTCTCCAAGGCGGTCGAAATCTTCGCGCGCTTTGAGCAGTCGCGCCAATTTTGGAGTTACGCCGTCGCCCACGGCCTCGCCCCCCGTCCGACCGAGTGGATCCGCGCGGTCCCGCATTTGAGTTTCGTCCGCGGCGAATCGCGCGTGGATTTCCTCCGCGCCCGCCATACCGCCCTCGTCGCACATCCTTTTTTCCGGGCGATGGAGTTCACCGCCGACCGCGACGTTCTCCTCCGCTGGGCGCCGCTGCTCGTTGAGGGGCGCCCTGCCGAGCCTATCGCCGCGACGAAGGTCGACGCCGGTACCGACGTAAATTTCGGCGAACTCTCTCGCCAACTTCTTGGCTGGCTCGGCGCGCAGGAAAGTTGCCGCGTCTTCACCGCCCATCGCGTCACGCACCTGCGCCGGGCCGACCGAAGTTGGGAAATCGTGGTGCGCCACGCCGGATCGGGTGAAGCGCGCTCCGTCCGCGCACGCTTCGTTTTCATCGGCGCGGGTGGCGGCACGATCCCCCTGCTTCAAGCCACCGGTCTCCCCCTTGCCCGCGGCCTCGCCGCCTTCCCCATCGCGGGCCAGTGGCTCGTCTGCGAAAATCCGGCGGTCGTCGCGCGCCACTTTGGCAAAGTCTACGGTCCGCCGCCACCCGACTCCGGCGCCCTCGGCGGCCCGCACCTCGACGTCCGCCACCTCAATGGAAAACGCGTCCTGCTCTTCGGTCCGTTTGCCACGTGGACGACGAAATTTCTCCACCGCACCGGCCGGGTCACCGATCTGCTGCGTTCGATCCGCGCTGAAAACGTCGGCACGCTGCTTCGCACCGGCGTGCACAATCACGTGCTGACCCGCTTCCTCGTGTCGCAAGCGCTGCAAAGCCGGGAGGCCCGCGTGCGCGCGCTCCGTTTATTTTATCCCGAGGCGCGCGCGGAAGACTGGCGGCTCGTCGACGCGGGAATCCGGGTGCAGGCGTTGAAAAAAAAGGACGCGGGCCGGCTTAATTTCGGCACTGAAGTCGTCACCGCCCACGACGGCACGCTCGCGGCGCTGCTCGGCGCGTCGCCCGGCGCGTCAGTTTCGGCCAACATCGCCTTGCGGGTGATCCAAACCTGTTTTCCGGAAAAACTCCGCGAGCCCGACAGCTACGCGCGGATGAAAGCGATGCTGCCGACGTTCGACACCGACCTCGGTGAACCTGCCGCCGCCGCCGACTACGCGAGCCGCTCGGCCGAGATCGACGATATCCTCCAGCTCCGCGTCGCGCGGGATGGGTCAGAGTAGCCTGATAGGTTACGCTTGGCTTAGCGCGGCTTCGAACTCAGGCCCCGTCCCGCCCGAACGACAGCTAAATCACCGTTGCGCCCTTGATGACATCCGCCGCCGTCCAGCCCTGGCGGTAGTCCGGATAAAGCAGTTTGTCGGCTTCGGGGAGGCTCGTCTTCATCGCGGCTGAATCCCAGGTGAATTTTTTGCCGACGAGAATCGAGACGGTGCCCAGGCAGACCATCTCGGTGAACGGCACCGCGTATTCGAAGTTCGAACCGGCTGCGCTCGGATTGTTGGCGCGGATCGCCGCGGTCCACTCCTTGTACGGGCTGGCGGCCTGGGGTGTGTCCGGCAAAACCCGCGGGTAGGTTTTTGGCGGGAATTTTCCGCCGTCGGCGAGTTCCTTGTGATACGCGTCCGGCAGGAAACGCGGGCTGTTGCAGTAATCGTTACCGTCGTACACCACGCCCTTGCTGCCGAGCCACAGTTGTCCGCCTTGCGCCAGCTGTCGGGTCGTTTCCATTTGCGCGGGTTTCGCCGGCTTCTCGCCGCCTTCGTGCCACGTGAGTTTGACGGGCGGCAACTTTCCGCGCGCGGGAAACTGATAAGTGACGATCGCGGACTTCGGGTAGGAAATGGCGGTGAGGCCCTCGACCTTGGTGAGTTCGACGCTCGTCGGCGCGCCGAGTTGGAGCCCCCAGTACGCCGCGTCCATGAGATGACACGCCATGTCGCCGAGTGCGCCGCAACCATAGTCCCGATACCCGCGCCAGTTGAACGGATGGATCTTCCGGCTGAACGGCCGCTGTGGGGCGCGCCCGAGAAAGAGATCTTGGTCAAAGCCGGCGGGCGGGGTCTCGGCGGCCGGCCACTCCGCGATGCCCTGCGGCCACACCGTGCTGGCGGCGGTGGCGGGACGGTTCGTCCAGATGTGCACCTCTTTCACCTCGCCCAGCAATCCGGCCTCGAACCACTCCCGCACGAGCCGGATGCCTTCGCCCGCGTGGCCTTGGTTGCCCATCTGCGTGCACACGCCGTTGAGCCGGGCCAGCCGCAGGAGCTCGCGCGCCTCGGCGACGGTTTGTGTGAGCGGCTTCTGCACGTAGACGTGCTTGCCCAGCATGATCGCCAGGTAGGCGGGCAGGAAATGCATGTGATCAGGAGTCGCGATGCCCACGGCGTCGATCTGGTCGTCCATCTCGAGCAGCATCTTCCGGAAATCCGTGTAGCGCTTCGCGGCAGGGAACTCCGCCATCAATTTCTTCACGTTCGAGGGACGCTCCACCCGTTGTCCCTCCACGGTTTGGAAGGTCGGCTTTCCCTCCCAGTCCAGATCGCAAAACGCCACGACCTCCTCGTCCTTGTGGGCCATGATATCGGTGAAGCCTTTGCCACCGCATCCGATCTGGGCGATGCGGATCTTGGCACCGGCAGCGATCGGACGCGGCTTTCGCGGATTCCGCGCGAGCGTCATGCAGCCTGGGACGCCGAGCATGGCCGCCGCCAGGGCGGAAAACGTGATGAATTCGCGACGCGTCAGGGAGGAGTTTGGCATGGGGGATGGGGTGAGTTGGAGTTGGCCCGCCCGGTTTGAATCGGCGCGGGAGTCGGGGTTGGGACCGGCAGTTCGGGTTCAAACCGAACGAGCCTTATGACTGAAATGAATGAGAAGTTCTATCCGGCGCCTGCGATCAAATTCCGCCGCAGCTCACTTCGTGAGCGGAATGAACACCAGCTTCCCCGCCTTCGAATCCGGCACGATCAGCTGGTTCCTGGCCTCGTCGAGATAGAGGTCCGCCGCCGACTCCAGGGTCGCGAGCAACCGCTTTTCGCCGGTTGCCTTGACGTGCCACACGCGACCCGTCCGCACTTCCGTCACGTAATAATTCCCGGCTTTATCGTGCACGATTCCATCAGCGCTGCGGTGATCCTCGCTGATCTTCCGCCAGGTTCCGTTTTTCCAGGCGAGCAACCGGCCGCGAAAAAATTCGGCGGTAAGGATGGTGCCGTCATCGAGCGCATCGACGCCGTTCGGATTGGGGTTCTCCGCGTGATGGTCGATTGCGACCGTAATCTTTCCGTCGAGCGTGACCCGATACACGCGACCAAGCGGCACGAGTTTCCTGGCCTGTTCGCTATCGAGCGGCCAAAACGCCCCGGTCGCATCGGACATCGCCGCCAGGTCACCCATGTCGGTGACGAGAATGGTTTTCGCGCCCGGCTCGACCACGATGTCGTTCAGAAATCTCGGACGCTCTGGAAACGCCTCCGGTCCGGCGAAGAGCGTCTTCGCGCCTTTGGCATCGATCGCCCAAAGTTTGTCGAAATCGGCCGTGATGAGTTTGCCGCCGACAAACACGATCCCCTTGGGATCATCCAGGCCGGTGGTAAACACGGTCACCTTGTCGCCCTCGACGACGACGACCTTGCCATCACCGTCGCCCTTCTGGCGGGTCGTGCCCATGAGGGTGACGTAGAGCTTGCCGTCAAAACCGGGCACCACGCTCTCGGGCGTGGCGCCGACCGCGAGGGATCGAAAGGCCGGATCCGCCGCCATCGAATAATTCACACCGGACAAGCCGGCCACCACGAATACGAACGCTGCAATTTGGGGTATTTTCATCGGAAAGGAGTTTTCAACATGCAGCGGCCCGCCTGGCGCCAAGTCAATCCGCGGTCCGGCGATCATATTCCGCCGCATCGCCATTATCGATTTCCCGCCGCTCGCACTCGGCCTCGCTTCCCGGGTCCGTCCTTCCGACCTCTTTCCTCGTCCCCCGTAACGGTGCGACGGGGATCGCGACCGCCGATTCGAAGCACGACGATCCCGACGTGCAGCGCGCGATGGCGCTTCGATTAATTTGATTCCGTGCTGCCACCGCCGCTGGAACTCCGGGTCTCTGCTGGTTGCGCCGGGGACCGAGCGATTTCGCATCAAGCGGAATCGCGGTGTGCCCCGGACATTTCTCATGATCAAAATTGCAATCATCCTCGGCAGCACGCGTCCCGGAAGAGCAGGCGAAGCGGTCGCCCAGTGGGTCGAGCAAGCCGCCCGCAAACGTCAGGACGCCAAATTTGAACTGGTGGACATCAAAACGTTCAACCTCCCGCTGCTGGATGAGCCGGTACCGCCGCTGATGCACCAGTACTCGAAGGAGCATACCAAGAAATGGTCGGCGAAAATCGATGCGTTTGACGCCTATATTTTCGTCACACCGGAGTACAATCACGCAACGTGCGGCGCATTGAAGAACGCCATCGATTACCTCTACCGCGAGTGGAACAACAAGGCGGCGGGTTTCGTAAGCTACGGCAGCGCGGGCGGCGTCCGGGCGGTGGAAAATCTGCGATTGATCATGGGTGAGCTCCAAGTGGCCGATGTGCGAGAGCAGGTCGCGATCTCCCTGTACACGGATTTCAAGGACCATGTTTTCCATCCGAATGAGCGGCTCGAAAAATCCCTCACCGGGGTGATCGACCAGGTGATCGCGTGGGGCGGCGCCTTGAAAACCCTGCGCGAGAAAAAAGCTGACGCACCGTGATCCGGTCGGACGCTGACGCCGCGCCTCGTAAGAGTAACCTAACCTAACCTGTCGGTTTACTCTGCGACAGGAGCGCGACGCAACAGGGGCGAAGCTTCCGGGGTGTGGGCATGGTTGCGGGTGGGGGTGTGATATGACGTAGCAGGAGGGGGAAATTAAGATCGGGCTTCTCTTCCCGACATCTTGCTCAGCGATGAAAGGGTGGTTCGGTCGCCGTTCTCACCTGCGTCAGACCGACCCCACGCGCGCGGGAAAAGCCCGGCGGCACGTTTTCATCAGCTCCAGAGCGCCCCGGGAAATCCCGGGCCTCGCGCGACGCACTTCACTCCCGCCCTTGGGGGCTCGATCCCTATTTCGCGGGCCGGGCTAAAAAACGGGCTTGGAGCGGACTCGGTACCGCGACGGGGTCGCCCTGTTGAGCAAGCTTGCCCGTGGCGGCGTCCACTCGGAAGACCACCGCGTTGTCACTGGCTTGGTTGGAGACGACGATCCAGCGACCGGTCGGATCGAAGGAAAAGCAGCGCGGGATATTTCCGCGGGTGGGCACGTGCTGCACCAGACTTAGGCGTCCGGTCTTTTCGTCGATGCCGAAGACCGCGAGGCTGTCGTGGCCACGGTTGGACGCGTAGAGAAACCGCCCGTTGGCGTGCACGAGAATTTCCGCAGCGGAGCTGGTGCCCTGAAAATCAGCGGGGAGAGTCGAACTGGTTTCGACTTCCGTGAGCGTGCCTTTGCCCGCATCCCACGCGAACGCGGCGATGGTGTTGGTCATCTCGCCAATGACGTAGAGAAATTTCTCGCCGGGTCCAAAGACCGCATGGCGTGGACCCGAACCCGGGGCCATCGTAGCGAAAGGCATTTCGCCGGGAGTGAGAACTCCCGTCTTTTCGTCGAAACGATAGATGAAGATTTTGTCGAGGCCCAGATCGGTGCAGAGGACAAAACGATTGGTCGCGTCCGTGAAGATGACCTCGCAGTAGGCGCGGCCCTGACGCGTGGGATGGACGCTCTTGCCCGTGTGCTGCTCGAAGTAGACGCGTGCGCCCAGGCTGCCGTCGGGTTGCAGGGCGAAGACGGCGAGATTGCCGCCATTATAATTCGCGACGAACAGAAAACGGCCCGTGCGATCCATGCTGAGAAAGCCGGGATCCGCTCCGCCGGAAAGCGCGGTGTTCAGCGCCGTCAGGCCGCCGGTTACGGGATCCACGGCGAAAGCGCCGACGCCGCCGCCCGGTTCGCCCTGAAACGTGCGGCCTGGAAAGCAGGTATAAAGCCGGCGTCCGTCCGGCGAAAAAATGAAGATGCTCGGTGCTGCGGCCGTCGGTGTGACGGCCGGGAGCGTCAGTGCACCGGTCTCGGCGTTGAAATTCGCCGTGGCGAATCCGGTGTTCGCGCCGCCCCGGCCGGTGCCGAAATAGGCGAGGAACTCATGGGCGGGCTTGGCGGCGGCGGAGGTTTCGGCGGCGGGGAGAGGTGGGGACATGGTGGCGGGAACGAGCAAGATCGCGATCCAGCGGGCAATCGGTGATTTCATCAAGGTGCGCAGGAGGGTTGGAGTTCGCGAGGCGTCGCCGCAACTGCCGTCTGCGGCGGAGTTCCGCTCAGCCTGCGAGGGCAGACGCAACTGGCCGCCCGACGCGGCGCAGGCCGGGGGCGCGCTACCACGTGAACTGCGAGCCATCGGGGCGGAAATACGTGGGCCGGTTGCCCCCTGGCGCTGAGATCGCGCCGACGAGTTTCAATCGTTCCATATTCACGGAAACGCCGAGGCCCGGCCGGTCGTTGGGATAAAGTTTACCCTCCTTGAAAGTCACGAACTCGTTCAGATACGAAATGGGCTGGGTGCCGTAGTTGTATTCGAACACAACGGACTGCGGGAAAGGCGCCAGCGCGTGAATCTGGGCGGCCGTGGCGATCGGACCGGTGAAATGCGGCATGATGCCGACGTCGTGCGTCTCGCAGAGGGAGCAAATGCGAATCAGCTCGGTGATGCCGCCGGTGTTCGGCAGCGAACAGCGGATGTAGTCGAGGTCGTGATTCTCGATGAGCGGGAGGAAATCCCAACGAGCGCCGAGTTCCTCGCCGGCGGCCAAGGGCAGGATGGTCATGTTGCGCAGCTTCGGGATATCCTGGAGGAACGAATCGGTCTCCACCGGATCCTCCACCACGAACGGATGGAACTCCTCGATCATCCGGCAGCCGCGCGCCGCGTCGGCCAGGGTGAAACGCTGGTGGAAATCGACCATGAAATTTCCCTTCGGGCCCACGCCCTCGCGGGCGGCACGGCAGTCGGCCTGCACCTGCACCATGCGCTCGCGGGCGTCGTAAATATTGGTGCCCTGTACGCTCGCGGCGTCGAAGCGGAAAAGGCGCCACCCGGCGTCCATGCAGGCGGCAGCACGGTCGCGCAGGGTGTTGCCGCCGCCGCGGAATGTCGTGGTGTAGCACTCGAGGTGGTTGCGAACCAGCCCGCCGAGCAACTCATACACGGGCACGCCGAGCGCCTTGCCCTTGAGGTCCCACAGTGCGAGATCCAGCGCACCCATGGCATGGAGCCGCTCGCGGCCGGGCGGATAATGGAACGCGCGATACATGTCCTGCCACAAGCGGCCGATCTCGAACGGATTCTTGCCGATGAGCCGGCCGGCGCAGGGCGTCAGGGTGTCGATCGTGCCGCCCTCGCCGATGCCCGTGATATTGGCGTCGGTCTCAATGATGACGACCATGTTGCTCTGCAGCAGCGGAATTTGCAGGGGCATCACGTTGGGTGCCTCGTAGAAGCTGATCTTCGTAATCTTGGCCGTGGGGAGCGCGGCTTGGGCGATGCTGGGACGCAGGAGCGCGACCGCAGATGCCGCGGCCGTCGATTTGATAAACGAGCGACGATTCATGGGGAGGGGGTTTTTTGGTTGAACTGGAAAAACGAAGAGCTGGCGCCGCAGCACCAGCACAACGCTCCTGGCGCGTGGTTGGAAGCGGACTGGTGCCGAATTCAGTTGAAACTGCCGGTCTTGATGGTCGCTGAGTTGTTGGTCTTGACCGTATAGGTGAAGTCGCCCGCAGGCAGTGTCGCGCCGGGTGCGGGGGTGACGGTCCAACCTGCTTTCTCGCCAGTCCCGTAGATGCCCGTGGCGCGAAATGGCGCCGCCGCGATGATCGGGGACGGGCCGCCGCGTTGCGCCGACAGCGGAGTGAGCGCCGCTAACAAACCGGCGAACGCGAGGAGTGAGCGAATAACGTGAAAAGGTTTCATGCGGGAGATATCTTTCTCGTGACTGACGGAAGGTGCCGCCTGGTAACCGGCTTTAGGCGGGGTGGTTTATTTCGCGGCCAGCGCCTGGTTGATCTTCTGTTCGACCATCGGAGAGATAAGCGCGTAGCCGGCGGCGTTGGGATGGGTGCCGTCACCGCTAAGCTGCGGGTTCATGTTGTTATTTTCGCCGACCATCGGGGTGTGGACATCCGCGAAAAAAACCTGCCCCGGGCGGGTCGCGGCATATTCCTTGATCCATTTATTGATGACCACGACGCGCGCCGCACCATCGGTGACCGAGGGCTGCCAGCTATAGCGGGTGGTCGGCATGATCGTGCAGAAGACGACCTTGATCTGGTTCAACGAGGCGAGATCGATCATCGAAATGTAGTTGTCCTGAATCATCTTGTCAGTCGACCGGCCGAGGTTGCCGGCGATGTCGTTGGTGCCGGCAAGGATCACCACGACCTTCGGCTTGAGATCGATGACGTCCTGACGGAAACGGATGAGCATCTGTTGCGTCGTCTCAGAACCAATGCCCCGGCCGATGTAGGGCTTGTTGGGAAAGAGGGTCGCAAACCGCCCGCCCCAGCCGGCCGTGATGGAATCGCCGATGAAGACGACGCGATTCTCGTCCCCCTTGGGCGGGCCGAGTTTTTCGTTGGACTCGCGAAAGAACTTCAGGTCGGCGATATCCCACTCGAGACGTTCCGGCCAGTCCGTGCGCCAGCCCGCGGTGGTCGGGACGCGATAGGAGATGGGTCGGTCGTTGCGATTGGGGGCGTTGACGCTGTTAGCACCCTCCCCGTACTTCGGTTCCACCCTTGCACCCGACGTGGCGGATGCCGCAGCGGGTTGGGCCGCAGCGGGAGCAGTAACGGCCGGGCCCGCGGACTGTGCGAGCAGACCGCTGGAGAACAGCGTGCCGCAGGCTGCAATGAGGACGAGGGGGGCGGGGATTTTAGGGTGCATAAAAAAGATCGGTCGCGCCCAGCATCGCGGCGAGCGCGCCGTGACTGCCGGGTTGAAACGTTTTTTGGCCGACGGGGTTGGAGAACGAAAATGAGTGGAGCGAGGCGCTAAACCCCTGTCGAAAAGTTTCCCAGTCGAACTGTGGAGCAGAGGGGACGAAGGCATGCATCCAAGTGGCAGGATAACGTCCCTCAGAAAAATCACTTCCCGGAAGGACGCCGATCGACCGGCGAAAGCTTGCCGTTGGCGGCTCCCTTGGAACATTCGTGCGTCACGGTGTCGCTTCCGCGCCGTGAGAAAAACCCCCTCC
>JBDSSU010000066.1:0-3684 GCA_039928635.1 Opitutaceae bacterium
GATCCGCTGCTCCGCGGAGTGACGGACCTTTTCGCTGGGTCGGACGTATATACTGCGAACCCGCCGCCAGATGCGAAGATCCTCGTCCGCGGCCAGGTGCTCGCGGGGATGAAGCCCACGGACCCGCCAGTCGAAGGCCCAAAAAACAACCCCCTCCAGCCGATCGTGTGGACGCGTCTTGTCAAAAACGAAGCGGGCAAGACGAACAAGGTGCTGACCACGACGATGGGTGCGGCGACCGATTTGGAGAATGAGAGTTTGCGCCGGTTGATCGTCAACGGCGTGTATTGGGCGCTCGACCTCAAGGTGCCGAAGCAAGCGGACGTGACCTACGTGGACGAGTACAAGCCGTCCTTCTACGGGTTCAGGGGCCATCGCAAAGGCATGAAGGTCTCCGACCTGGAACTCGGAAAAGCCATGCCCGGAGAACCACTGGCCGCGCCGACCGTGGCGCCATCCGCCGCGAAGCCGCAAGCCGCCGCACCGCCCGCCCGACCTGCGCTCAAGCCGAGCACACTGCCATTGGAATTCATCAAAAACGAGCGCATCGCCATCGTCGGCAACGCGCTCGCCGAGCGGATGTATCAGTACGGCAACTTCGAGACGCTGCTCCACTCGCGCTTCCCGCAGCTCGAACTCGTCATCCGCAATTTCGGCAAGCCCGCCGATGAAGTGGGAGTGCGCCAGCGGTCGGGTGATTACACGAAGCTCGATGACCCGATCGCCATTTTCGGCCCGGATACCTTCTTCGCGTTCTTCGGGTTCAATGAATCCTTCGCGGGCCGGGAAGGCGTGGAGAAGCTCAAGACCGACTACGAAAAGTTCCTGGATGAATTCATTAAGAAGTATCCGCGCGACAGCACCGGTGCGGCGCCGCGGTTCGTGCTGGTTTCGCCCACAGCATTCGAGCCGACAGACAACAAGTTTCTCCCCACCGGCGCGAAGGAGAACGCCAACCTGAAGCTCTACGCGCTAGCGGTGGCCGACGTGGCAAAGAAGCGAAACCTCGCCTTCGTCGATCTTTTCGAACCGACGTTGGGCGCCTTCTTACAAAAGCCCGGCGCGCAATTTACGAGCAATGGCGCGCATCTTAATGAAACGGGCGACCGCGAAGTGGCGGAAACTCTCGACCGTGCGCTCTTTGGCACCACCAATTCCGCCAATGTCGGCTCGCCTGCTTACGAAAAACTGCGCGCCGCGGTTAACGACAAGGCATGGGTCCACCATCAAGACTACTGGATGCTCAACGGCTGGTACGTCTATGGCGGACGCCGCACGCTGGACACCGAGACCTTTCCCGCAGAATTCAAAAAAATCCGCAATATGGTCGAGGTTCGCGACCGCTATGTCTGGAACCTGGCGCAAGGCAAGCCGGTGCCAGCCAAGCCGGATGACAGCAAGACGGGCGCGCTGTTCGTGCCCAAGACGGGCTTTGGCACCAAGCCTTACTCCGAGCCGACGGAACTGAAATATCTCACGCCCGAGGAAAGCATGGCGACGATGACGGTGCCCGCGGGCTTCGAGGTGCAACTCGTGGCCAGCGAAAGGGAGTTCCCCGAGTTAACCAAGGTCAACCAGATCAACTTCGACAACAAAGGCCGGCTCTGGGCTTCGTGCATGCCAACCTATCCGCAGTGGAAGCCGGGCGACCCGCGCCCCAACGACCGCCTCCTGATCTTCGACAAGCTCGATGAGAAAGGCAAAGCGCAGAAGTGCACGGTCTTCTACGACAAGCTCATCTGCCCGACTGGTTTCGAGTTCTGGAACGGCGGCGTCCTGGTGGTGGATGAGCCACGCCTTATCTGGCTGAAAGATAGCGACGGCGACGACAAGGCGGATGTCGTCGTGGAAATCAGCAGTGGCTGGGCAACCGACGACACGCACCACACGATCGGCGCATTCGAGTGGTCGCCGGGCGGCCTGTTGAATATGCTCGAAGGCGTGAGCCTCGCCACAGCGGTCGAGACGCCGTGGGGGCCGATTCGCGAGTTTGGCAAACCCGGCAACTACGTCTTCGATCCTCTCACTCAGAAGGTCCGCCACTTCGTTACTCCCGGCTACGGCAACCCATGGTGCTACGTCTATAACTGGTGGGGTCAGGGCATCGTCGGCGATGGCACGACGCCGCAACAGCATTGGGACACGCCGCTGAGCGGCGCGCCTTACTCCGGCCGCAAGGGGCTAAATACCATCTTCAATGGCGAAGGCATGCGACCCAACGTCGGCACGGAGTTCTTGTATTCACGGCATTTTCCCGACGACGTGCAGGGACAATTCATCTTCGCCTGCGTGATCAACATGAACGGCCTCACCCGCTTCACGATCGAAGACGATGGCGCGGGTTATAAGGGTGCGCGCAAGAAGAAGTCCGCGGATGGCAAGGACGTGCCCGACGACCTTCTCGTCAGCACCGATAAGAACTTTCGTCCCACCGACCCGCAATTCGGTCCCGATGGCGCGCTCTATTTTGGCGACTGGCACACCGCGCTGCTCGGCCACATGCAGTATTCACAACGCGATCCCAACCGCGATCACGCGCACGGCCGGCTCTACCGCCTTGTCTATAAAGACAAGCCGTTGCTCAAGCCCGTGACGCAAGCTGGCAAGCCGATCGGCGAGCTACTCGACCAGCTCAAGGAATATGAGCCGCGCACACGTTATCGCGCCCGCCGCGAGCTTCGCGACCGCCCGACAGCCGAAGTCATCGCTGCGATCAATAAATGGGTGGCGAGTCTCACACCCGTGGACAAAGAATTCGACCGCCTGCTGCTGGAAGCCCTTTGGGTTCAGCAAGGCCATCATGCGGTGGACCCCGCCCTCTTGAAAAAAGTGCTGCGGACGAAAACCGGCGAAGCCCGCGCCGGCGCAACGCGCGTCCTCGCCGACGAATGGGATCGCATCCCGAATGCAATGGAACTCATCATTCCGCAGGTGAGCGATGAGTTCGCCCGCACTCGCTGCGAGGCCATTCGCGCGCTGAGTTTCGTGCCCACAAAGCCGGCGGTCGAAGCTGTCCTGTTAGCCGCGAACCAGCCTCGCGACTATTGGATCGACTACACCCTGCAAATGACGCTCGGGAGTCTTGAGTCTATTTGGAAGCCGGAGCTCAAAGCCGGGACCATTGCCATCAACAATCCCAAAGGCCTCGAGTTGCTGAAAGAAGCGGAGGAGCTTTCCAAGCCCGGCGGAGCCTCAGCGGTCGCACTGAAGCGTTACCTTACCGTGCCCGACCTCCGGCAGACCGAGCGCGTGGACCTGATTAAGGAAATCGGCAAAGCCAAGGGCAACGCCGACAACGGCAAGGCCGTCTTCCGCCGGATCTGCATCGCCTGTCATAAGGTCTTTGACGAAGGAATCGAATTTGGCCCGGACATGATGGGTGTGGGGACGCGGCTGAAACGCGAGGAGATCATCGAATCGATCCTGGATCCGAACGCCAAGGTCGATCCGAAGTTTACGACCACCAATGTGGAGACGAAAGTCGGTGGAGCTTTCACCGGTTTTGTAACCGAAGAGACGCCCGAAACACTTACGTTGATGATCGCCGGCGGCGTGAAGCAGGGAATCAGGATCTCCGAGATCAGCAAACGTGAGGCCTTGAAGCAAAGCAGCATGCCCGAAGGCCTCGGTCTCGGCATGTCGTCGGGCGAGTTCCTCGACCTCGTCGAGTTCCTCTCCAGCCTC
>JBDSSU010000067.1:0-4970 GCA_039928635.1 Opitutaceae bacterium
TCATCGGTCAGATAGCGAATGGGCGCGTCGGCGAGTCCGCTCAGCGCAGCGTTTTCCCGGCACCATTTGACCATGCCCTCCGCGGCGTCGACGTGGCAGACCGTCGCGCCGGCTTTGGCCGCCGCCACCGTCGCCGCCCCCGTGTAACCAAAAAGGTTGAGCACCGAAATCTCGCGGCCCGTCGCACGCGCGGCTTTGATCTTTGCGCTGAACCACTCCCAATTCACCGCCTGCTCGGGAAAAAGCCCGGTGTGCTTGAAGGAGGTTGGATGGATTTTGAAAGTGAGGCCGAGCGACTCGTAGTTGATTTTCCAATGATCAGGGAGCGCGCGCCGGAAATCCCATTTGCCCCCGCCTTGCTCGCTCCGGTGATAGAACCCGTCCCAGTCGTCCCAAGTCGTCGCCGCCGGTTTTTCCGGACTGCGGTGCCGCGGCCAGATGATTTGCGGATCCGGACGCACCAGCGTGTAGGCGCCCCAGCGTTCGCGTTTCATTCCGTCGCCGCATTCCAACAGCTGGTAATCGCGCCAGCGGTCGGCGACGATAAGGCTGGGACGTTGGACGGCGACAGACATGGAATGCGGGAGGCAACGCGGCGCGAGCGCCCCTGTCGAGCCGCTGTTTTCGGCGGTGGACAGAAGCCCGAATCCGTGAACTCTTCCCCACCCGCTCAGATCAGCTTGGTTCATGCGAGCGGCGACTCTGTCCCATCTCTTCCTATGCACTACCTAGTAAACAAAACCTCCCGGGCGCTTGTTGCCCTTTCAATGCTTGCCCTGGCCATGGCCCGGCTTTCGGCGGACGTAGTCGAAACGAAAAACGGCGCACGCATCGTCGGCAAAGTTTCTGGCATCGACGGCGGCACGGTCGTCGTGGCCACTGACTACGCGGGCTCCGTGAAAATCAAGCAATCTGAGGTCGCTTCCATCACGACTGATGCGCCCATCGCCGTACGGCTGGCCAGCGGCGACCGCATCGACGGTCGGGTGTCCGGCGGCGGCAATGGCGCCCTGCAAGTGGCGGGCGCGAGCGGTCCGGTTAATACCACGGTCGCACAAGTCTCCTCCAGCTGGGCGGCCGGCCAACCCGATCCTTCCCTCGTCCGCCGCTGGGCCTATCAGGCCACCGTCGACGTCAACGGAAAGACCGGCAACAAAGAGCAGCTCGGTACCGCCGCGGCGTTTCGCGCGGTGCTGAAAACCCCGCAGGACACCCTCCAGTTCTACTCGGCTTACAATCGTGAGGTGAGTGAAGGCACGAAATCCGCGGACCAGTTCAAAGCCGGGGTGGATTACCAAAATAATTTCGCGGGCAACACCTCCTGGTACGTCCGCGATGAAGGCGGGTTCGACCGCGTGAAGGACATCAAACTGTACAACGTCGCCGGCGCTGGCTTCGGCTACGATGTCTTCCGCGAACCGAAGCACCTGCTCACCACCCGCGCCGGTCTCTCGTTCCGGTATGAAGACTACAAGAATCCCGGCACGACCGATGTCAGTGCGATGGGCTTGGATATCGGCGTAAACCACGAGTGGGAATTCACCAACTCGAGAATCGTAAACCGGCTGTCTTATGTCCCGTCGTTCGAAGACTTCTCCAACTACCGGATCAATCACGAATCCTTCTACGAGATCCCGCTGGCTGATCCCAATTGGAAACTCCGCCTCGGGATTTCGAACGATTACAACAGCAAGCCCGGCATCGGCGTTAAGCGGCTCGATACCGCTTACTTCACCCGCTTCGTGCTGAGCTGGCAGTAAACCGCCCGCTGCGATCCCGCTTCGCGGGAATAAGTTCTTTCGAACGGCCTCATATCGCCATGAGGCCGTTTTTGTTTTTGCTCGCCGCCACTTTCACCATGGGAACGGCCGTCGTCGCCGCAGACCAACGCTTCTCCAGCGGGCCGAACCGGGTCTCCCTGATCGAGCTTTATACGAGCGAAGGTTGCAGCTCATGCCCGCCCGCCGAGCGGTGGGTGGCGTCACTGCGCGATGCGCCCGGGTTGTGGCGCGACTTCGTGCCCGTCGCTTTCCACGTTAATTACTGGGATCACTTGGGTTGGCGTGACCGTTTTGCCGCCAAGGAATTCACGCAACGCGAACACGCGTACGCCGCCAAATGGGCGAGCAATTCCGTCTACACCCCGTGCTTCGTGCGCGACGGAGCGGAATGGCGCGCTTCGTCGCGGCCGCCCCAGCCTTCGTCAGAAAAAGCGGGGGCGTTAAGCGTCGCGGTCGCCGGCAACGGGGCGGTTCAAGTGGAATTTTCCCCTGCTGCCCCAAGAAAAACATCTGAAGCGTTCGAAGTTCACGTCGCGATTCTCGGAGGCGGCTTCGCCTCGAAAGTGACCGCAGGTGAAAACCGCGGCGAAACCCTTCGGCAGGAATTTGTCGCACTCGCTTTGGAAACTCACCCCTTCCCCGCTCTTGGAGGCGACCGCCTGCGCACGGAATTCGTCCTTCCGCGCTCCTCCATCACCGATGCAACACGGCGGGCGATCGCGGTCTGGGTGACGCGACGCGGCGAGTTGGTTTCGCTCCAAACCACGGGCGGCTGGCTCGAACCGTCAGAGCGGAACTAACATTTGCAGGTTGAACCTTTGTGCGTCGGTTGGCGTCATGCTCACCGTGAACCCCCGCACGTTTTGTTTCCTGGTGGCGTCGTGTCTGGTGATTGTGTCCCCGTTAGTCGGCGCCCAAGCGCCGGCGGGGAATGTGAATGTCACCAAGCTTGCCGATCGCGTCCGCGTCGAAATTGATGGCCAGCTTTTCACGGAGTACGTGTTTGGCGACGGTTCCTCGCGGCCCTACTGCTACCCCATCAACGCCCCGGACGGCACCTCGCTCACGCGCGACTTTCCGATGAAGAAGACGCCCGGCGACGACGAAGACCACCCCTGGCACCGTTCGCTGTGGTTTGCCCACGCCTCCATGAACAACGTGGACTTCTGGAACGAGGGCACGGGCGACGCCGGCAAGTCGCCTCCGAACAAAGGGCGCTCTGAGCACCAGACTTTCGTCGAGACCAAGAGCGGCAAGGTCGGCGTCATCAGTACGAAGAACCGCTGGGTCGCACCCGACGGCAAGGTGCTCGCGAACGATGAGCGTACGCTCACGTTCCATGCGGGACCGGACGGTCGCTACATCGACTTTGACATCACGCTCCACGCGACGCCCGACGCCCCGCTTCTGATGGGTGATAACAAGGACGGCACGATGGCCGTACGCGTCGCCCAATGGATGAGCATGCCGCACACGATGAATGTGAGAGGCGCCGACGGGAAATCCGTTCGCCAGGAAGTGGGCGGAAAGGGCCACATCGTCACCTCCACCGGCGAGCGCGACGGCAAGGCCTGGAGCACGCGAGCGGCCTGGTGCGACTACAACGCCGAGCGCGATGGAAAAACCTACGGCATCGCCATCTTCGATCATCCCCAGAACCTTCGCCATCCCACCTGGTGGCACGTGCGTGATTACGGCTTGTTCGGCGCGAATCCCTTTGGGAAGTACGATTTCGAGAGAGCGCGGGATACCAGCGTCGCCCCCAAGGCCGGAGAGTACACCATTCCGGCCGGCGGAACACTGAGGCTGCGCTACCGTCTCTATTTCCACCTCGGCGACGAAAAAGCGGCCAAGCTGGACGCCCGGTACGCTGAATACTCCGCCGGAAAATAAATCCAGCTCTTGAAGGCCCCGAAGAACATCAGAGTTTCAATTCCCCCATCCCCACATCCCCACATCCCATGAGCCAACTCTCCCGTCGCACATTTCTTAGAAACACTGCCGTCATCGGCGCCGCCGCCGCGTTCTCCTCACGTTCCTGGGCGCAGGTCGCCGGGGCGAATGGCGACATTCGCGTCGCTGTCATCGGTCTCAACAGCCGCGGCGGCAACCATCTCTCGAGCCTCGCCAACATCAAGGGCGTGCGGGTCGTCGCGCTATGTGATCCTGATACCGCCGTGCTCGAGCGGACGAAAGCCCCGCGCAAAGGCAAGGACGGCAAGCAGACGTCGGACGGTTATCCGGACGCCAAAACCTTCACCGATGTGCGCGAGCTCCTTCAGATGAAGGATCTCGACGCGATCACCATCGCCACCCCGAATCACTGGCATTCGCTGGCCGCGATCTGGGCAATGCAGGCGGGCAAGGATGTCTACGTCGAAAAACCCGTTTCGCATAATGTATGGGAAGGCCGCCAACTCGTGGCTGCCGCCGCGAAATATCAACGTGTCGTCCAGTGCGGCACGCAGATCCGCTCGGGTGAAGCCATGCAGGAGGCGGTCGCCTTCGTTCGCGCAGGGAACCTCGGGAAAATCACCGCTTCACGCGGATTTTGTTACAAACAACGTAACAGCATCGGCAAGACCTCCGGCCCGCAGGCGGTACCGGCGTCGATCAATTATGACCTCTGGACCGGCCCGGCGCCGCTGACTCCTCCGCACCGCAACTCCCGGGAGAAGGGCCCAGTGCATTACGACTGGCACTGGATCAATGCCTACGGCAACGGTGACATCGGCAACCAAGGCATCCACCAGATGGATGTCGCGCGCTGGTTCCTCGGCGAGGCCGGGCTCCCACGCCATACCCTCAGCATCGGTGGTCGCCTCGGGTATGATGACGACGGAGAGACGCCTAACACGCAGGTGATCGTCCACGATTACGCGACCGCGCCGCTGATTTTCGAAGTGCGCGGCCTAACGACGAAACCGGGCGTAAACACCATGGACAGATACCGCGGCGTCGACATCGGCAACGTCATCGATTGCGAAGGCGGATATGTTACGACCACCACCTATTTCGCAGCCACTGCCTTCGATCGTGAGGGGAAGGTCCTGAAGCAATTCAAAGGCACCGACCATCACATGCAGAATTTCATCGACGTGATTCGTAGCCGCAAAACGGCGAATCTCTTCGGTCCGGTCGAGGAAGGGCATGTTTCGAGCGCCCTTTGCCACGTGGGAAACATTTCTC
>JBDSSU010000068.1:0-7077 GCA_039928635.1 Opitutaceae bacterium
AAGATCAAAGGCAATGCCATGATGGTCGAAACCTACGGTCGCATGGCCGAGCATCTTGCGACCTATGGCGTCGATCTGGCCAAGACGCCCGCGACGCTTGGCGTGCCGCTCGCCCTCGATCCCAAGAAAGAGCGCTTCATCGGCGAAGGTTCCGCGGCCGCGAATGCATTGCTCACCCGCCAATATCGCGCCCCCTACACGGTACCGCAGTTGGCCGTCGTGGCCTGAAGCGGAACCAAGCGGTGACCTGGCTCTCGGCCGCGATCTAACCAACGGGTTTTTTCCGCCTTCGCTCCAGCTGCCCGTGGTGGCTGGAGCCTAATACCGCACCGGAACAACTCCGGAGAACTCCCTCCAGAAAACGTCCGCCAACTATGACCAATCCCATGAAAAACCTGTTCAAACTCGCGTCCTCGGTCGCGATTGCTTTTGCCCTCACTGCCGCTGCCCGCGCTGCCGATATCACCGGCAAGTGGAACTGCGAATTCGAAAGCCAGATGGGCATGCAGAAATACGTTTTCGAATTCAAAGTGGACGGCGAGAAGCTCACTGGGAAGGCGATCAGCACCCGTCAGGAGCAGAAAATGGAAAACGAGATCAAGGGCGGCAAAATCGTGAAGGACGAGGTGTCATTCTCCGAAACGCTCAAGTTTCAGGACCAAGAGATCACGATCGAATACAAGGGAAAGCTCGTCGGGGACGAACTGAAGCTGCATCGCAAAGTCGGCGATTTCGCCGAGTACGACATCGTCGCGAAACGGGCCGTGGAAAAGAAATAGCCGCCGGGCCGGCGGGCTGCGCGCTCTAGTTTTCCTTCGGATCCGCCGGATCGACGGGCAGCGGCGTCAGCGACGCTTGCAGGCGTTCGAGGCGCCTGCGTTCGTCCGCCTGCTGCACTGCCCGCAAATCCTGCAGCACCTGTAGCTGCAACGGAGAAAGAAACTCCTTCGCTTCGCTGATCACCTTCGCGGTGATCTCGGTTCCGTTGCTTTCCTGCAAGATGCCTTGGATCCGGGTGGTTTGCTCGAGCGTGAGAACCTCTGTCGAATCACGGAGCGAAAGCTGGACGTCACGCAGCACGTTGATCTGGCCCAGGCTGTTTTCGTAATCGCGATACTGCGTGTATCTCGCTTCGCCGAGCAAAGCGCTGATCTGGTTTTCAATCCCAGTCCGCGCTCCGCCAACGATCTCGCGATATCGCTCCGGCTCCTGCGACAGATCAATGCCCCGCTGAAATGCCGTGACCGCCACGTCGACGGCGCTCTGCCGCTTGTCGGCGAGCAGAGTCATTAGCTGCGTCGCTTGCGCAGGCTCCAGTTCCAACTGTTCGAGCAAATCGCCGTAGCGTCGCAGGACCTGATTGCGCGCTTGGAGATTGAGTCGGCGCATCACCGTCGGGTCGCTGGCCTCACCGAGCCAGCGTTGCACAAGCTCCGGAGTGATCGCTGTCTCGCGATCAGTTTTCTGCGCCGGACCCTGCCGGTGCGCCTCCCGTTCGGCCGCGAGCTCCGTTTGGGTTTCATGGAGCTGTTCGTTCGCACGCTGTACCTCTTCGCTCAGTTGGGTGATGCCCTTGATGATTTGGCTGGTGCCGCGCTGAATCGCAACGAAGCGCATCTGTAAGTTTTCGCTTTCCTGTTGTAGCCGCCAAAAACAAACCACGGCAACAAGGGCCAGAACACCCAGCATGGGAGCAATCCACCGCGTTGATTTCATAATGGGAGGAACGACGAAGGGAGATAGACGAACCTGGTGCCGCTAGTCACGTCCCATACAATCGATCACCGAAATCGCCAAGACCGGGGACAATGTATTTCCGCTGGTTGAGTTCGCGGTCCAAAGCCGCCGTCAGAATGGGAACGTCGGGGTGTTGCTGCTCCACGGCGGCGACTCCTTCCGGAGCACTGACGATGCTGATCAAGACAATCCTGGTTGCCCCTTCCGTCTTCAACACCTCGATCGCCTTCACTGCCGAACCCCCGGTCGCAAGCATCGGATCGACCAGGAAAACGTGCCGTCCGCGGAGGAGTGGCAGCTTGCAGTAGTAGCTCCGCGCCACCGCGGTCGCGTGATCACGTTCGAGTCCGATGTAGCCGACGCTCACATCAGGAAACATGTCGAGGAACGGCTGCACCATCGCCAGCCCCGCACGAAGGATCGGGACCACCACGAGCGGTTGATGCGCCAGCACGGAACCGGTGACCGACTCGAGCGGTGTATCGACCGGCTTCGCGATCATGCCCAAATTTCGCGTCGCCTCGATGGCGAGCAGAAGCGTCAGCTCGGACGTCAGCGTGCGAAACGTGGCGGGCTTCGTGGTCTTGTCGCGCAGGTGCGTGATGATATGCGCCGCGAGCGGATGAGTGAGGACGGTCAAAGCCATGACGGAAAATTCAAGACGCGACGCGAAGTCAGCAGTTGCCGTGGTCGTGATCTCCGCGCGCTCTCCCGCTCAGAGCAAGTCCCGCTCCACCTTCGCCTCGAGACTTTGCTCGAATTCTTTGCGCAACGCCTTCTCCTTGCCGCGCAATCCCGGCATCAACGCCAGCCAGGCATAGACTTCCTCCCGGAGATGTTTGGGCATGACCGGCTCCGTGGCCAAGGCGCGGTCCAACGCCCGCACGCACGCTCCCGCGATCTCCTCACACATAAACTGCGCATCCGCTGAACTGTGCTGGGCCGCCAGCCGGATCATTTCATCCAGCTTTTTATGACGGCGCCGCATAATGGTTTTGTAGGACGCGAGGCTGTTGACGCGGACGTTCACCGTGCGCGGATAAAAACTCGCCATTAAATTCCAAGGATCGGTGCTGTCTCCGCCGCTCCGCAAATCGCTCCGCAAGATCACGGACGGAATATCGGCGAACTTTGCGAACATGAACTCCACCACCGTGCCGCTATCGAGTTCGGCCCCGTCAAAATTAAACAGCGCGAGATCGCAGGCGACCAGTGAGCGGATGTCCTGGTCCCGCACGGCCTGCGCCGTCTTGCCGCGCGGCTCGAAATCCTGGGGTAGCTGGCAGAGATACTTGCCGTGCGATTTCTCGTAGATGGCCTCTCCGAGATAGGCATTACCGATGAGATGCTTGAGCGAAAAAAGCTCGCTCGCGAAATAGACGGTGTAGCTCCGTTTCTTTTTCTTCATGCGCCGGATCCGCCGAGCAAGCGGCCAACGCGCACGCGGCTCAACGCAAATTAGGTCGGGAAGTGAGCCGCAGTCCCAATTCGTGAAACGGCTTCTCGATACTTTGGTAGGTGATCCAGCTGAGAGCCGCGATCGGTAGCTTCCTTAAACTATGGACTGAACGTCAGGGTATGCTCCGTCTTTCCCGGCAAAAATGGGGCTGGATCGCCACGCACCCAACTGTCGTGCCCCGCCAGATAATGCAGCGACAACGGATGGCCGCTCTGGCCACCCGGCATTTGGAAAATTCCCTCCGCCTCATGGCCCGGCGAAACGACAAAACGATCACTGGCACCAAAGTCGCGGACTTGCACGAGGGGCATATCGTGGCCTCCGGCCATCGGTGTCGTGGGAGCGTTTAACCACCCGGTCAAAAACCGCGGGAGCGAATAACTAAAGGGGTGCCGGATCTCCAGGGGGTTCTGCCGTCCCCAAGTCGCGCGATCGACCGGAACATGTTCTTCGGCCAGCTCCGCCGTCACGTCGTCGGCCGCGGCGAGCAAGAGGACATTCCAGTCCTGGTAGACTCCGCTCAGGAGATGCGGCGGTTTCTCGTTCACGAGCGCCCACAACGCGTCTTCATAACGAAACTTGCTCCAGGTGAACTCGGGGTTGGCCTCCGCACAGGACGCGAAAATCGGCGTCAGGGTTCTCGCTGCGACCGCCCGTCGAAAACTGCGAACCAGCCGGTAGCTCACCGAATCCGCACTGGCGCGGCCGTCCCATTTTGCCGCGAACTCCCGGAGTTTCGCGCGGGATTTTTTTTGGGCGATCGCAGCCGGCGTGAGCGTGCCAACCAGCAGTTTTTGCCAGCGCTCGAGAAATAGAGCGCGATCATCGAGCTGGATCGCGAGCAGGTCGCGCGGGCTGGCTTTTTCGAGACCAGCGAGCCGGTCACGAATCTGCGCAGCCCGCGCCGGGCGATCGTAGGCTCCATCGCCAAACATCGCGAGGGCGGCCCCGCCCAGCATCCGTTGATTCGCCGTCCAGATCCGTCCCGAATTCGGACTGATTTCCACGGGGATTTCATCGACGCCAACCAAGCCCTCCCAACGTCGGTCACCAAACGCCCAGCTAACCGGGAGACGACCGTCGAATCCCACGCGTTTCGGCACGCGCCCGGCAATGGTCCAGGCGATTTCGCCGCCCGAATCTGCGACGACAAAATTTTGGGTCGGGATGCCGGCCCGATGCGCCACCGCCACCGCCTCCCGGACATTCTGCGCGTCCTCCAACTCTGCCAAACCAAAGTTCAGCGAAGCGGGATCGTGCGCCGTCCAGCGAAGCGCCAGCGGACGATCCGATCCATCTTTCGCAACGATGGGGCCCCAGATCGACCACTGATAAGCCATCTCAACGGAAGCCTTCCCCTTCACCCGAATCACGGTCTTGCGCGTTTCGAGCGATTGCGCGTCCGCCTGATTCGGCACCGTATAAAGCCGCGAACTGCCGCCGATCATGTCGATCACCACGAGATCACTGGTGTCGATGTTCGCGTTCGTGAATCCCCAGGCGACCCGGCCGTTGCTGCCGGCGATGACCGCGGGGACGCCCGGCAGGGTAACCCCGCTGATCTTGTGCCCCGGCCACTCCAGGGAAGCCCGGTACCAGGTATTCGGGAGACCGAGGGTGAGGTGCATGTCGTTCGCCACCAGCCCGGCCCCGTTCGCCGTATGCGAACCCGCGAGCGCCAGGCTGTTTGAGCCCGGATGCGCCGCATCCTTCCGTCGGGGCGGCGACGATGAGGTAGTGTTTTCCTGGCGACGCAAATCCAGCATGCTCGCGGATGGGATTGGAGGAAGGGGAGCGCTGCTGTTGTCGAGGGCGGCGTCATTTGGAGTGAGCAACGGAGCGAAGAACGCGACCCCCTCCTGCCCCAACTGGTCCCGAAGCGTGAGCAACGACCTTTCGTAAGCCCCGTCCCCTCCCTGCAGGTCGAGCATCATGACGCAGCCGACCAACACACAGTCCTCGCTCCGCCAAGGCTGCGGCTTATCCCGCAGCACGAGATACTCGAAGGGCGGTGCTTTCAGCGCGGCGAGACCCGCATTGATTCCCGCGGTGTACGCGTCGACGTATGCCCGTTGCTCCGGCGAGATCTGCGCCATCACGGCCTGCGCCAGACTGCGGAACCCGTGAATTCGCGTGGCTTTGTCGAGGGACAACGCAGTCTCGCCGAAGAGTTCCGCGAGTTCTCCGGCCCCCCGCCGGCGAAGCAGGTCCATCTGGAAAAAACGTTCCTGCGCGTGGATCCAGCCCAAAGCTCGCGCCACATCAGTCCGATTGGCACCTCGAACCGTCGGCACCCCAAGACTATCCCGGTCAACCGTCACCGCCGCCCCCAGCCCTTGGAGCGCGAAGGCGCCATCGAGCTGCGGCAGGCTGTCGCGCAGGCGGAAATAAAACCCTCCACCGGCAAGCACTGCCAGCAAGACCAGCACGCTGACAACGCTCGCCAGCAGACGAAATCGTTTTGCCGCGGCAGGATTCACAGGATGAAAACGAAAAACCCGAAGGCCGTTATTGCTGCCAGGAACGCCCCGCGACCGGATCGCGATCTTCATCGAAATCGAGGTAATCGAACATGGTCATGACGGGCTTTGCCTCGAGCTTACTCTCAGCAATGCGTTTTGCCAGGATGTCGGCGGCGGCATCGCGCCAGCCGCGTTTCATCATGAAGCCGTTCCAGACTTCGCACTCCTCATCGCTCCGATCACCCCCGCGCTCGCGACACCAGTCGAGCAGCGCGTCGTCCCCCAAATCGCCCGCGAGCGTCCGCGTCTTGAGTTCATCGTAATCAACCCGCAGAAAAGCCACGCATCGCCCATCGAAACCTTTGCCGACATTCCCGGTGTAGTCGGCGGGGAGTTGCCCCGCAGCGTGCAGGCGGATTTTGTCGAGCATGCGTCCGAAGTAAACCATCCGACCGACTTTCAGATACGGAGAACGCAAGCCAGGGACAAAGGGCATGGTCGCAACAAACACAAAAAACCCCGCCGCGAAACTCCAAATTCTCGCGGACGCCTTGTCGCCGCGGTTGATCGATCCGGGAGCGACCGCATTGCGCGGTGAATCGGTTGCCAGCCTGCGACCTCCTTGAGTCTACCGACGGAGGTACCGCGCGTAGTAAACCCTGGTGGCGAGCGCCCCCAGCAGCCAAGTGGGAAAATTTATCCAAAGCTGGTGAATCGGTACCGAATAATGGCGGACAGCCCAGATCACCGCGATGTGCTTGATGGCAATGAGCACCCAACAAATGAGAATCAGGCGCTCGACCCGCGGCTCCCTGCGCACGGGTTCCTGCACCGTGACGTGCACTTCTTGCACGAAGGCGTTGCTCTCCCCCAATGAAGGACGACCGGTGATGAGCTGGATGAAATTCGCGAACATGGGAGGCGTTTCAGGGTAGCCACAGCCACCCAAAAGAAAAGGGGCTCGCGTGCAAAGGCGGCCCTTTAAGGAAAATCTCGAACGTGGGATCGAACAATTCTGCGGGTGAATAAAAGTTCTGGCCGCGGGCGACAGATTGGTTACTGCCATTCACCTGATGAAATATGGCCTGAATCTCCGCCCTGCCGCCGGTCTCGACTTCGTCTCTCTCGGCGCCCTCATAAATCGGCTCGATCCCGGCATCATTCCTTTCCGCAAGGCCAACCGCTGCGAGATCCACGTCAGCGGCGGTGAGTTCAATGTCGCGGCCAACCTTTCCGACTGTTTCCGCCTCAAAACCGGCGTCGCCACTGCCATGGTGGATTATCCCGTCGGTGATTTGATTGCGGAGCGGGTGCGCGGGATGGGCGTCACGCCATTCTACAAACATTTCAAACACGATGGCGTGCACGGTCCGAACATGGCGACGGTGTACAGCGATCGCGGCCATGGCGTCCGCGGGC
>JBDSSU010000069.1:0-2804 GCA_039928635.1 Opitutaceae bacterium
GAATATTATGGGATCCGGCGACCGCCACCTCCACCGCACGACGAAGGGCTTGCTGGCCTTTGATCTCCGAGAAATCAGCGCCTCCATCGACTACGGGCACGGGACGCGGGCAATTCCCCCCAGGAACGAGCGGATTCAGTTTCGCCGCGCCACTCAAAAAACGCGCAGCGGTATCCAATGAGTCGACTCGGTAGACCTCCACCCCGGCGACCAGCGCGGCCTCCTCGGCCGAAATCGCCGGCAAAAGGAGACCGCGTTTGCCAAGGGTGCGCGCCAGTCGCGCCATCGCGAGTGCGCCCCGCACCGGCCGCGTTGCTCCGGAGAGGCTGAGTTCACCGGCGATGAGCCAGTCACCAAGCTGCGCGGCTTGGATCTGGTTCGTCGCGGCCAAAATCCCCAGTGCGATCGGGAGATCGTAGAAGGGGCCTTCTTTCCTCAAATTACCGGGCGCGAGATTGATCGTGGTTCGGGTGCGCGGTGGCTTGAACCCGCTGTTGCTCAAGGCCGAAAAAACGCGGTCGTCCGATTCCTTGACGGCGGCGTCCGGAAGTCCGACGAGAATTAGTTTGGGTTCGCCCGCCTCGCCGGCGTTGACCTCGACGTGGACCAATTCGGCAGCAATGCCCTGCAACGCGGCGGACGCAATCGTGGCGAGCATTGCAGAGCGCGGTCCGCTAACGGGCCATCCGAAGGCGGCGGACGGCAACGCGCCCCTTGATCGTCGCCATGTTTCGCTCGATCGCCTCGATGTACGGATTGGGCCCATCGAGGCTCGGTCTCGCGAGAAAGCGATACACCGCCTGAAAATCCATTTCGAGCCGCGGACGGACAAAAGCCTCCCAGTAAACGGGGGTGTGCTGGATCAGTTGCTGCGCGTTTTTGTAGGAACGTTCCGCCGGTGGAGTCCGCAGGAAATCGTCCGATTCGCGGAACTCGCGGTACAAGATTTCGAGTTCGTCCGGATAATCCGGTGCGGCCATCTGCGCGAGGTAGTCCGCGGTCGCCACCGCGCAGCCGATCGTGCGGGCGGAGGCATCCTTGAAATAAATGCGGTCGATCGCCGTGGACGGGCCGGTGCAGTTGATCGTCCCCAGCACCTCTTCGATCTCGTCGCGCGAAGCCCGATACTTCGGAAGGTACGCCGCGGCGAAGGCGCAGCTTCTCAGCACATGGCAGAAAGTATATTTGGCGCCGGTGCCCCGCTTATCCGAACGGAGCTTGAGATAGCCGGTGTCGTGCAGCAGCACCGCGGCGATCGCCAACTCGAACTGCCTTGGACCAAACCGCGGCTCCACGGCGGCCGCGTGCCGACCCTCGAGCAGCAGGACGAGGCAAACCGTCGCCTGCAAGGTGTGCTCAAGATCATGATATCCGACATCGATCTTCGCGTAGTCGGGATGTTGGCCGCAAAAGAGCGCGTTCACATCCCGGATAATTCCGCGGATCCAACTGAGCCCGGCGCCGGGAAACATCGCGGAAAATTTCGAGACGATGAGCGCCTCAACAGCCGATGCGCTTTTCGTGTCAACCGCAGGGACGCGGCCGGCATGGGGGTGGTTCACAGCAGTAAAACGGACGCCGCCCAGTGGAGGAGGCGGCGAAGTGCGGCGATTAAGAATTTGCTGAAAACTCCTGCAAGCCCAAACCTCCGAGGGAATTGCTTACATGATCCTTGGCATCACGGGTGGGATGGGCTGCGGCAAATCGACCGCGGCGCGACTTTTCGAGCGGCATAATTTCCGTCGGATCGATTCGGATGCGCTCGTGCGGGAGAGAGTGCTGCACTCGGCAGCTGTGCTCGCCGCGCTGCGAGTCCATTTCGGCGAGAGTGCTTTCAAGGCGGATGGATTGATCGATCGGGCAGCCCTTGCGGCGAAGGTCTTTGCCGACGATGCGGAGCGGCGCTGGTTGGAGGAACTCACGCATCCGCCGCTTTTTGCCCTCTGGCGTGAACAGTTATCCTCCGAAAAAGGGGCCGATTGGGTAGTGGAGGTCCCGCTACTCTTTGAACACGCCTTGGAGAATTGGTTTGATTTCACCGTCTGTGTTGCGTGTTCTCCCGAACTGCAACTTGTCCGACTGGAGCAGCGTGGCCTTCCTCGTTCGCTCGCTGGACCCCGAATTTCCAAGCAACTCCCGCTGGCGCGAAAAATCGAGCTGTCTGATTTTGTTTTGTGGAACGACGGTTCAGCCGCGTTTCTCCAAGACGAGGTTGATCACCTTACTGGTTCGCTCCCGTTCAAACGTTAAAGTTTGGCGCCCGCTTCGATCGCGCTTTCGCGCACCTCTTTCTATCCCGACATGGCACTTCCTCCGAAAACCGACGATGACAAACCGTCCGTCCGCGCGAGCGCCGGCGAAACCAAAAAGAAGCGCGCGACCCCATCGCGCCCTCGTAAAACCAAGGCCAAAGTTGCCTCGGGAGAAACGCGGGAACTGCCATTGACGGCGGAAGCTCCTCCGCCTTCAGCGCGATCTGAGCCGTCGGCTCCGCCTCCGCGGGTGGAGCGTGAACCCGAAGCACCGCGCGAACGGGAGTCGGCTCCGGCCGCTGAAACGCCCCAGCGGGAGCCCGAGGCGCCCCGTGCGACGTTCACTCCTTCAGCGACTTCCCCTGAACGGAATTCCTCGCCGGATTCTGAAAGACGAAATTCCGAGGCACGCCCCGTTCAGGACGATCGAGAAAATCGTGATCATCGCGACGAACGCGAGAGCGGCGCTCAAGCCGGCGGCGGTGGCCAGCCGGCACCAGGCGGAGGCCAAACGGGGGGCGAGTGGCAGGACCGAGGAGGCGGGGGAGGCGG
>JBDSSU010000070.1:0-3204 GCA_039928635.1 Opitutaceae bacterium
GTTCATTCCCAGCGAGAAAAGGGCCTTCATGTCCTTGATGTTGCGTGTGCGGCCATGGAAAAACTCGGAGCCGGAGTCGGCCTCGTCGAATACATTGGTGACGTCCAGATACGCGTCGATCTTGTCCGTGATGCGGTCCTGATGTCCAGCGTGCGCCTGACGATCGTATACCAGAGGAGTGATTGGTGGGCATTGTAGGAACTCAGGAAGCGGTCCGTGTAGTTATACTGTAACCGAATGGTCGGGCCGGCGGAGACTACACCTGTCTGCTTGAAGTAATACTCTGTTGTAAGGTTGAAGGTTTTGGCTTTCTGCGAGCGCAGGCTGGGATTGCTGTTAGAGATTGTGTGGTCCGATCGGAGAAACTCCCCTTATTCTGCCAACCTAATTGCCATGCCATCTCAATCCGCACTCACCCCTTCGGTTTCCCGTCGTGATTTTCTTTCTCTGGCGGCTTTGGCTGGAGCGGCGGTTCCCTTTCTCGGTTCAATCGCCCGGGCGCAGACGTCAACGGGCGCGACGTTGCCCCCCGCGCCGCGCGGGCCGACGACCCTGCACGTAATGTCGAAGCCGATGCACCGGTTGTCGTACGCCGACACCGCCAAGCTCATCGCCGAAACCGGTTATGGCGGCATCGACTACACTGTCCGCGTGCCGCAGGGCCACGTCCTACCCGAACGGGTGAAGGAAGATCTTCCGCGCGCGATCGATGCCGCACACTCGGCCGGGCTGAAGGTCGAAATGATCACGACCGAAATCACCAGCGCGCGCGAACCGCACGCTGAAACGCTGCTGCGGACCGCCGCGAAGTTGGGCGTGAAATGCTATCGCCTTGGCTACTGGGACTATGATGCGAAACTCGGCGTGGCGGGGACGTTTGAGAAAATGAAGCCCGGCCTCCTGGAGCTCGCCGCCCTCAATGCCAGCGTGGGCATCCACGGCGCGATCCAGAATCACTCCGGCGTCCGAGTGGGCAGCTCCGTCTGGGACCTTTACGAGCTCCTGCGCGACATCGATCCGAACGTGCTCGGCATTCAATACGATATCCGTCACGCCACCGCCGAGGGCGGACAGTCGTGGCCGGTAGCCCTGAAGCTCCTGTATCCGTGGATTCGATGCACCGACATCAAGGACTTCAAGTGGCAGCAATCTCCCGGTCGCGCCGTCGTCGAGGACGTCCCGATGGGTGAAGGCATCGTGCCGCTGGACGCTTATTTTAAACTCTACCGCGAGCTGAACATGTCCGGCCCGATGTCGGTTCACTTCGAGTACTCGCCTTTCGAAAAACCGCCCCAGCCCCTCACTCCCGACCAGCAGCGCGCGCAGTTTCCGGGTCCGATGAAACGGGATTTCGGCATACTTCACGCGATCATGGCCAAGCACCAGGTCGCGTGAGTCGATCACCTCGCACTTTCCTGACGTCGCTCGGCCGGAACGTCATCGCCGGTTCCTTTGCACGCCGTCGCCTCAGCGATGGCACCGCGGAGCGACGGTCATGACCACGCCTCCGTCTTACTCTCAACGCGGCGCCGTCGCCGCCCTCGTTGCGGCGTTTCTCGGCTGGCTTTTCGACGGCTTTGAAATGGGGCTGTTTCCACTGATCGGGCAACCGGCGTTGCAGGATCTGCTCCCGGCAGAAACCGCACTCGTCCGCGGACAGTGGTTCACGGTGATCATTGCGGTCTTCCTCGTAGGCGCGGCCACGGGCGGCGTGTTGTTTGGCTGGCTCGGGGATAAGTTGGGTCGCGTGAAGGCCATGACGCTTGCGATCTTCACCTACGCCATCTTCACCGGACTTTCCGCGTTCGTGACGCAACCGTGGCAGTTTGCCGGACTGCGTTTCACCGCCGCGTTGGGCATGGGCGGCGACTGGTCGCTCGGGGTCGCGCTGGTCAACGAGGTCTGGGGCGGGCGCAACCGTGGCTGGATCGCCGGCCTGATTGGCGCCGCCTCGAACATCGGGTTCCTGCTCACCGGCGTGCTGAGCCTGAAGCTGAACGAATCACTGGCTCAGGTCACTCAAGGCCTCGCCGCCATCGGCATCAGCACGGAGACGGCGAATTATCTTTTGCACAACCGCGCGTGGCGCTTCCTCGCCATCAGCGGCGCGCTGCCGGCGCTGATCAATTTCTTCATCCTCGCGTTCGTCCATGAGTCCCCGCGCTGGCAGGAGGAAAAATCCGCCGGACGCACGTCACAGTGGGCACCGCTGGACCTGGCCGGCGTCGCCATCGCCGCGCTGGCGGGAATGGGCATCATCGCCATCTGGTCGCCGCTGGTCACGGTCGGCAACGCCGTGGCAATTCCCGCCACGCTCCTGGGCCTCGCCATTGCCTTGTGGGGCTACCTGCTGCCGGTCCGAAATTATCTGCGCCGCACCGAGTCTGCGGGCAACCTTGTGGCCGGCGAACGTTCCACCATCCTGCGCCATCTCCTGATCGGCGCCGCGCTGGCGGGCGTGGCGTTGCTCGGCACGTGGGGTTCCGTGCAACAGGCGGCGAAATGGGCGAGCGGACTTGTTCCCACGAGCAGCCGCGTACCCATCATCGAGTACACGGTCATCGCCACCGCGCTGGGAGCGATCCTGATTGCCTTCCTCGCTCCGCTGGTCGCCGACCGGCTCGGCCGCCGGACGACGTTCACCCTGCTCAGCGTGTGCAGTCTCGGCATCGCCCTCGCGTTCTTTCAGACCAACCACGTGTTCGTCGACGGCGTCGTGAGCACCTGGTTTTATGTCTCGGCATTTCTGATGGGCGGCCTCACCGCGTCCTTCTACGGATTCTTTCCCCTTTATTTTCCCGAGCTCTTTCCCACCAGCGTTCGCGCCACGGGCCAGGGCTTTTGCTATAACTTTGGGCGGCTGCTGGCGGCAATCGGTTCCTTGCAGATCGCCAACCTCACGGGCCTTTTCACCCGCAGTGATCTGACCCCGGTGCAAATTTCCGCCAACGCGTACTCGATCCTTTCCTGCATCTATCTCGCCGGCCTCGTCCTCATCCGCTTTGCACCCGAGACCAAGGGCCGCGCCCTAACCTAGAGCCTTTTAAACAAAACTGTAGCCGAGTTCCTGTCATTGCGAGAAGCGCAGCGCCGAAGCAATCCAGCTGGATCGCCACGGCGCGCTTCGCGCACCTCGCGATGACAATGAGGCGGCGTGCGGCTACAGTTTAAGTTAAACCGCTCTAGGTCCGCTCACGTTTTACG
>JBDSSU010000071.1:0-4632 GCA_039928635.1 Opitutaceae bacterium
ACAAAGACGCCGATCTCGGCGTGTTCACCAACAAAACGCTCGCCGTCCTCGGCTACGGTTCGCAGGGCCACGCCCATGCGCTCAATCTGAAGGACAGCGGCTGCAAGGTCATCATCGGCCTCTATCCCGGCTCGAAGTCAAAAGAGGTCGCGGTGCAACACGGTTTCGAGGTGTTCGACGCCGCGGAGGCGGTGCGTCGCGCCGATGTGATCATGGTCGGCCTTCCCGACATGAAGCAGGCGGATTCTTATCTGAACGACATTCTGCCGAATCTCTCGAAGGGGAAGACACTCCTCTTCTCCCATGGGCTTTCGGTCCACTTCGGCCTCATCAAGCTCCACAAGGATATCGACTGCATCATGGTCGCTCCCAAGGGGCCGGGCCATATGGTCCGCCGCCTCTATGCCGAGGGGAAAGGAATGCCGGCGCTGGTGGCCGTGGCGCAGGACAAATCGAAGACCGCCTTGAAGACGGCTCTCGCTTGGGCGAAGGGCATCGGTTCGACCCGCGCTGGCGTGCTCAAGACTTCGTTCAAGGAAGAGACCGAGACAGATCTCTTCGGTGAACAGGCGGTCCTTTGCGGTGGGGCGAGCGCGCTCGTCCAAGCCGGATTCGAGACGCTGGTGGAGGCTGGTTATCAGCCCGAGATGGCGTACTTCGAGTGTCTCCACGAGTTGAAGCTGATCTGCGACCTCATGTATGAGAGCGGCATTGCCGGGATGCGTTTCTCGATTTCTGAGACCGCGAAATACGGCGATATCACCCGCGGCCCGCGCGTCGTGAATAAAAAAACGAAGGCGGAGATGAAGAAAATCCTCAAAGAAATCCAAACCGGGAAGTTCACGCAGCAGTGGGTCAAGGAATACAAAGGTGGCCTGAAGAATTACAAAAAACTCCTTGCTGCCGGGGAGAAACACCAAATCGAAAAGACGGGCACCTACCTCCGCTCGATGATGCCTTGGATGACCAAGAAGAACATCAAGGGCGTGCAGGCGTCGTACTCCTGAGTCGGGAGGTTGCGAAATAGTTTCAGGCGCAGAGATTCGTCTCTGCGCCTTCTTGTTTTCCCATGAGCAAACTCGTCCTCGCGACCCGCAAGAGTCCGCTTGCACTGGTGCAGACCAACATGGTTGCGGCGCGTCTGGCCGGGATCTTTGGCGTCGAAACTGAACTGCTGAAAATCGTGACGACCGGCGATCGGCAGGCGGAGTGGTCACTGGAAAACAAAGGAGGCAAAGGTCTTTTCACGGGCGAACTGGAGGCGGCTTTGCTTCGCGGTGAGGCGGACGTGGCGGTTCACAGCACGAAAGATCTGCCGGGCGAAGAGGTCGCAGGCCTTACGATCGCGGGATATCTTCCGCGTGCGGATGTTCGCGACGTGCTTGTTCTCCGCCGCGGTGAACCCACGCCGAAAACGATCGCGACGGGCAGCCCCCGTCGCCGGCTGCAACTCGCGAAACTTTTCCCCTCCGTCGAGTTCTCCGAGATCCGCGGAAACGTGGACACGCGTCTGAGGAAGATTGCGGAACAGCGAGTGGCTGACGGTACCGTTCTCGCTGCTGCGGGTCTTGCCCGGCTCGGGATTACGGGCTGGCCCGGGCTGGAGTTTCGCGCCCTGGAGTTCACCGAGATGGTTCCGGCCGTCGGGCAGGGTGCAATTGCGATCCAGTGCCGCGCTGCTGATGCCGGCAGATTCTGGGCCGCTTTCGACGCTGCAACCGCCATCGCCGTGTCGCTCGAGCGCGCGTTTCAGACCGCTTTGGGTGGTGGCTGTCACACCGCTTTCGGTGCGCACGTCACGGGAAGCACGCTTCATTTTTTCCACGAACAGACGGGAATGGCGCAGCACCCACTCGTTGAAACTGATTTCGAAAATCCTTCGGTAACGGCGAGACGCATTCTGGGTAAGCTGGGTTTTGCGGTGGGCTGATCGGTCTCCGGGAAAACCGCGTTTCCGCTTGTCGGGCGACGGGTACGAGACGTGAGAGGGTGCGCCTATAAATTTGCGGGCGGCCCACGTTTTTCGGGCTAGTCAGAGACCAGCGGAATTTCGGGACTGATAAAAGTTCGCCCTCGCTGTCCGAAACACGCCGGTTGGTTCGTTGGAGAAGTGAACTCATATGCTGCTCGTCCTCTCCATCCTCATTGCCCTCTGCTCTCTCGTCGCCACCGACGCGGTGCCGAACCGAGATGTGTGAGTTTTTTCATTCCCATCAATGCCGCCATCGCGCGTTCCGATTTCCCGGCGGGAAATGCGCCGAACATTGTTGTCATCATCCGTGGCACGACCTGCCATGAAACCGCGAATCGGCCCGCGCGCCGACGATCTGTCCTTGGCGGAATAGTTAGGATCGAGGATTAACCCTCTTGCTTATGGCAACCGCACCCCATTCGAAGTCAGTTCCGTTCATGCTCATTTTTCGCAATGCGGGACCTGATGTTCACCACCACCTTTCTCAAGCGGAGCGGACCGCATTGACCAAGCAATGGAACGACTGGTTTGAAAGCCTTTCTTCGCGCGGAAAAGTCCAGCATGCGCGTCCGCTGGGCCTTGAGGGCCGCGTCGTATCCGGCGCGCTGGGTGAGCGGGTGACTGACGGACCGTACGCGGAGGGCAAAGAGGTGGTGGGCGGCTATTTTTTTCTGACCGTGGAGGATCTCAACGAAGCAACCGAAATCGCGAAAGGCTGTCCGGGTCTGCCACTCGGTTTGACCGTCGAAGTGCGTCCCGTTGCCGATTTCAGTCCGGTGCTGGAAGACGTTCGTGGTCGTGGACCCAAGTAGTTCCCCGCAGCGTGGAACGGCCGGTGAGGTGAGGTGACCAAGGGCGACGATATGAGGTCTGTTCCATCACCGAACCCCAAGAAGCGGCCATTCTCGATGATTCGCTCCTTCGTGGCGGCGGATTTCCTCACACTTGGGAATGGGTTTTGCGGGAGTGGCTCGGTGCTCTCGGCGATGCAGTACCTCGTCACGAAGGAGGAGCGTTGGCTTATCACGGCGATGGTCTTGCTGCCGGTGGCCGCGATCTTCGACTTCGCTGATGGGCGGGTGGCGCGGTGGCGTCGCCGTTCATCCCTGTTGGGAGCAGATCTCGATTCACTGGCGGACGTGATTTCGTTCGGTCTCGCTCCCGCCGCGCTGGGCTTCGCAGTGGGATTACGAGGCGCGCTCGATGTCGCGATTCTGCTCTATTTCGTGGGCTGCGGCATCAGTCGCCTGGCACGTTTTAATGCCACTGCGGACGCGCTCTCCGACGAGGCGGGTAAGGTGAAATATTTCGAAGGCACGCCGATTCCGACGAGTGTTCTGATCGTAGGATTGATCGCGGTGCTGTATGTTCAAAACAGGCTGGGCACCGATATGTGGCTCGGCAGTTGGTCTGTCGGTGAGATGCTCCTGCATCCGGTCACGATTATTTACGCACTCAGCGGGAGTGCTATGATCAGCACCATCCGCGTGCCGAAAATTTAGCAGGAAGCGGTCGCCATTTAGCAGGCTGCGGCCGGCCGACCTCGCGGAGCGAAGCGCAAGATCTCTGGTAGATGGGCGCCTCGAGTGGAGTTCCGTGCGTCACCCGTCCCGGAGGGATCTCAAGCCGCGTCCCGTTGCCCTGAACTCGCTGGAATTAGGCGAGTGCGTGCCGCCCGGCACTGGTTTCCCGCTCGAGCGAGGATTTCGCACCTGATTAATTCGGAATGATCTCTTCGATGTCTACCTGGACGGGCTTACCAGGGGCGCAGTCGGCTTTCAGTGCAACGAAACGATCCCGGTACCGGTCATAGACTGGCCAAAGGGCGCTGCGATCGGTCTCGGGGATAGCGAGGGTGTCGATCGATGCTCGGGTGAAGAAAGCGAATTTCCCCTCTGCGATGTCGGCGGGTAGGTTCGGAATCGGCCTTTTGCAGCGAAACAAAAACATCAGCCAGTGCGTTTCTCCTTCGTAGGCTTTCTCGGCGATCATCGCGAAGAGGTGAAGGTCCGCGGTCGTTATCATGAAACCGGTCTCTTCCCCCGTTTCGCGAACGGCGCACTCAAAGGGTGACTCGCCAACACCCATTTCTAATTTACCTCCGATTGGACTCCACACCCCGAGGTTGGGTGGCTTCGCTCGCAAGAGCAGGAGGTGTTCCCCTCGGTCATTTTCGAGAAAAACGAGCACGGCAATCTTGTAAGCCAGCAACGAAGGAGTCATTGAAGTGCAGTTAAATTATGAAAGGTGAGGATGCGAAAGCGTCGGACAACGCCAAATACGAAGTCCATGAGTAAGGAGGCTGTCAGACCACCCTCAGATCGCCGTTAAAAACAATTGCACCTTGAGCGAGAAGGACTGTGCACGCATTTTGGCCTCAACAAACCTGCCTAACCCACCGCCCGCGGAATCACTCAATGAAAATACTTATTCTGCTCTGCTTCGCATGTACTGTGTCCTTGGTCGGAGCTGACACCCTTAACGCCACGATAACCGAGGAGACAAAAATGGAGGTAACGCGTGGGAAAGGGAGCATCGTCCTCAAGGCCGGCACGATCGTTGAGGTGGTGGGTCGGGACGGTGGCAACCTCGGCATTGTCTACCGCAACATCACCGGTCTCGTGCCAGCGTCGAAAACAGATTTCAAAGGCGAGGTGCCC
>JBDSSU010000072.1:0-14894 GCA_039928635.1 Opitutaceae bacterium
ACGGCTCGAATTCTTCTCCGAGGCACAAGGCATCGCGCGCGATGACGAGCTGGATCCCCTCCCCCGAAATTACCTCCGGAAGTTTCATTTCATTGGCCAGCGCCTGCGGCTGCCGGGCCAGGGATGCAGCCGATTCGCGGAAAAACCGCCACCGCGCGGCGTCGATCCTCCATCGGACCAGCACACCGTCGTTGCGCCGCAACCGATCGTACCGCCGCACCACGCGCACGTGCCAGACGGTCGCGAGAATCCCGCCCACCACGCCGGCATTAAATCCGAGCACCGCGAGCAGAACCTCCGGTGTCCCAGGTCCGCGCCGCCGGATCAGAACGAACGCCGCGAGCAGCGCGACCACTCCCAATCCCGCGACCACCAAGGCCAGGTTTCTTTTGCGGCTGGGACGGCGCATGCGGCGAAACTGGATTTTTTCCCGTCGTTCGTCGACCTCGCACTCCGCGCAAGGCGTGATTGACCGGAGCGACGCCGGATGAGGCAGGACCCTTTCCCGCGACGTGCTTTGGTTCTCACTACCGACGGGCGTAAGATGAATCGGCCTCCATCCCTCGGATGCTTCAAAGAAACAGATACACGGAGACCGCGAACAACACGGCGATAAGTCCCGCGAGGGCGGCGAGCGACCACAACAGACTCCGCTGCCGCGCGGCCATGGCCAGGGTGGCGATGATCACCGCTGCCTGCGCACCGAGCATGCCATAGAAGAAACGTGTGCTGCGGCGATGGTGACGTTCCGCCGAGAGATTACTTTGGCGCACCTGCAGCTCGTGCAGCACAGCGATGCTTTGATTGAGGCGCGCCTCCGCATCGTAGCGGAGGGAGGAATAGCGCAGGCGCAGCGTGGCGAAATCGCGAATCAGTCCGGGACGGGCGCTACCCGTTGGATCCAACAGATCGCCGAATGCATCGCCTCCCGCGATGATGGGCCGCATCCGGACTTCGAACGCACGCGCGTGATCCTGCGCCGCACGCAAGGCCGCCGCGACTTCCCCAACCGTGGGCGCTTCCACGGTGCGGCTCAAATCCGGCTCCGGGACGGAGCTCTCGATCGCTTCGAGCGCCGCCCGGATATTCGATGGCAGCACCGGCGCCGCCTCGAACTCCGGCAGGCGACCCGCGAGGAGGAATTCTAGCGCGGCTCGGGACTGCTCCGCATCGGGCAGTGAGGTGGCCAAAGCCTGGAGGCCCGGTGCATCGACCGCGCGAGGGGGAGTTGTCACCTGCACCACATCCAGCGTGCCGGACTGAATTGCTCCGCGCAGCCGTTTCGCCTGGAAAAAACTCCACTGGTCTCCCGCTTTCGACTGCTGCTGCGCCGCGAGCGAGCGGTCGTATTGCGCCTTCGTCATCTCGCTGCTCGCCAAACCGGCGAGCAAGGTGGCGATGACCGTCATGACCACCGGAGTTATTCCCAGCACTTTTCCAAAGAGATTGTCTGGGAGGTTCGCTTTGATCTCAGCCGGCACTTCGGTTTTCATCGCGCGGTCGTCGTAGCGCGCCGCGGCGCTCTGCGCGAGCCGGAATCACCGCGGGATTCGCCGGCTCAAGGAGGCTGTGTCGGAGCCGGGCTCGTTTGACGAAAGATGCCGGCGTTATTGCAAACTCCGCATGTAGTCTTCCGCGGCTCGATGGGCTTCGGCCTGTTCCTCCGCCGTGACGCCAATCGCGGTGGGCAACTCGGTCGGCCCAGTCGGGACTTGGTCCAACGGCATATAGGGCACCTTCCATTTCGGATTGCTGCGGCGGTCAAACCACCACGCCCATTTCCACGGCTTCTTCCAAGGTTTGGTGCGCAGGAATCGAACTTCAGGCTGATGCGAGCGGAGGCGATACAATTCAAAAGCCCTCAACACCGCGGGGAACTCTCGACCGTTCATCAAGTCCTCCTCGCCCCGCCAAACGCCGTCGGAACTCGCGAAAGTTAGGTCGGTGCCGGCATGCTCATAGGAAAAATCGAGGCCGCGTGCGCGGTGAATGACCACGAGCGAGACCGTCACATACACGAAGAGCATGACGGGCGCGGCTAAAAGGAGCGCGACGGTTTTGCGTAATCTTGGGGTCATGTGGGTAACAGCATCTTCCCCGAATACCCCGCCCCGCCCCGCGGCGTTACAAAAAATTTTGTGGGGGCACAGGGATCAGGTCGCGACCCGGACCGTTCCATGCGCGCTCCGTGCCGGTTTGATCCCCCCCGCGCGGGCGTCGGGCAGGTCGTGATTGGTGGCGTTGATCAAGGCGCGACGGCGACGCTCACCACCTCCACGACCACGACCTCGTTCACGATTGCACCCAACGCAGCCACGACGGGCGTGCTCACGGTCAGACCGGTGGCTTCGCGAAACCGGGGACAGCGCGCCTCAGCCAAGACCAGCCCGCCACCCACGGCCTATTTTCACAAACGGCTCTGTCGCGCAAAAAACCGTTCGCTTCCGCGAGCGGATTTGTTCCCATGCCTCAGCATGCCGGAACACCCCGCCGACACGACACCTCCCCCGATTCCGCGATCGTTCTGGGAATACGTCCGTTCCTTTGGACCGGGGCTCGTGATGGTCCTCACGTGGCTCGGCGCGGGCGACGTGATCGACATGGGCACCGCCGGCGCGAACTACGGCTACGCGCTGATCTGGATGTTCGTCGTCGCCGTGCTGCTCCGCTTCGTGTTCGTCTCCCTCATCGCCCGGTACCAGCTCTGCAACCAGCACGGCGAAGGGGTGCTCGATGGCCTGGCGCGCCTGCACCGCGCGTATCCCCCGCTGATCTTCGCGGCGGTGATCGTGATGGGGCACGTTTACGGCGCCTACATGTCGCGCGGCGTGGGGGAGATTTGCCAGAATGTGTTCGGCATCGGGACGCCGTGGATATGGGCGCTGCTCTGCAACGGCATCGCGGTCGCACTCGTTTTCCGCCCCGCGTACCGCCGGTTGGAGATTATTTTCCTCGGTTTCCTCGCGGTGCTTTCGGTTTCGTTTCTCGGCAGTGCGCTCTGGGTGGGCTTCGACGCCAGCGAACTGGCAAAGGGCCTCGTGCGCTTCGAGATGCCGGGACGGCACGGTGCCTACGATCCGTGGCACGTGGCGCTGGCCATGGTCGGCGCGGTCGGCGGCTCGCTGATGAACCTGGTGTATCCGTATTTCCTGGAGGCGAAAGGCTGGCGCGGACCGCAGTATCGCCGCGTGCAGTTCTACGACCTGCTGCTCGGGATTGTCATGATGATCCTCCTCAACCTCGCGGTGTGGATACTGGGCGCCGAGCTCCTGTTTCCCGACCGCCACATCGAAAAACTTGAGGACCTGCCCAACCTGCTGAGCTCCGTCCTCGGCAACGGCGGACGCCTCCTGTTTTATGCGGGCATATTTTCCGCCGTGTACACCTCGCTCGTCGGCCACGCCGTGGGCCTCGGTTGCCTCGGCAGCCATGCCTGGATGCGCTGGCGCGCCGGCACCGGGGTCGCGATCGAGGATCCCCGGGAGCACCGGCTCTACCGCTGGATTGCACTCTGGTGCCTCATTTCGCCGCTCGTGTGGACGCTGCCAGGAATGCCGGGATTCGTCGCGCTCACCCTGACCGCGAACAGCGCGCAGGTCGTGCTGCTGCCCGTGCTCGCCGGCGGATTGTGGTGGATCACCGCCAGTGCACGGCTCATCGGGAAACAGTACCGCAACCGTCCGTGGGAAAATCTGGTGATGGCCGTGCTGTTCCTGCTTTCGATCTACTTCGCCGTGCAGTCGGTGAAGAGCCTCGTCCGGCTGGTGACCGGTTAACGGGAAATTCGTAAAGCCGATTTGCCCAGCGAAGCGGTTGCAGTTTCCGGCCTTGGTCTACGTTCCTTTCGTTTCCTTCCCCAAATAACCTGAGGATCGTTCCGCCGCGTCTTGCCTCGTATCGCCTCTCATGACCACCAAGCACCGCATCTTCACCACCTCCGTCGCCAAGGTGTACCCGTACTACATCGCCAAGGCGGAGAAAAAGGGGCGAACGAAGGCGGAAGTTGACGCCATCCTTTGCTGGCTGACGGGCTACACGCCAAAGCAGTTGGAGAAACAACTGAAGCAGCAGACGGACTTCGAAACGTTCTTCCAGGCTGCGCCCGCGATGAATCCGGCGCGAAAGCAGATCACCGGCGTCATCTGCGGCGTGCGCGTGGAGGACATCGCGGAACCGACGATGCGCGAAATCCGCACCCTCGATAAACTGGTCGACGAACTGGCGAAGGGAAAGGCGATGGAAAAGATCCTGCGCGCCTGACGACCGCGCTTTGAGCCGCCAGCCGGGCGACGCCTGTCTCCGCATGCAAAGTGCAAAATGTAACCCGGTTTTCCGTACGACGGCACCCATTGGCTGAAGTCCATGGGCGGGAAAATTGCGGCGTCTGTAAGAAAAGCGACGACCCTGGCGACTAATGGGGCATGACGCTGCAATTCGCTCTGACGAGTGGGTGCTCCCGGGACTTCGAAGTCTCGGACACATCACGCTCGATGCCCGACTTTACCAGGTGGAGCGCATCGAGGCTTGTGACGGGCTGGCGCCGGACACCTCCACACTCCAGCCATCCCCCGCCCCGGGTCGGGGAAGGTAAGGCCATGCACGACAGCGAACGCGATCGCATCTTCGGTGAGTGGCTGGCGGGCCACAAAGGGATCCTCTTCAAAGTGGTCCACGCGTATGCGTTCGAGCATGCCGACCGCCAGGATCTCTTTCAGGAGGTCGCGGTGCAGGTCTGGCGTTCCGTGGATGCGTTCCGCGGTGAGTCCTCCGTGCCCACGTGGATGTATCGCGTCGCCCTAAACACGGCGATCGCGTGGACGCGCAAGGAGGGCCGGCATCAGCGGGGCAAGGAGCAACTCGAGGTGGCGGAAGGTTTGCTGACGACGGCGTCCGCAGCCCAGCGCGACCCGCGCGTCGAGTGGCTCTACCACCAGATTGCGCAGCTCAAGGATGTCGATCGTTCCGTGGCGCTGCTGCTGCTCGACGGCTTCAGCTACAAGGAAATCGCCGGCATCGTCGGCCTCACCGAGAGCAACGTCGGGGTGAAGATCAACCGGATCAAGTCGGCGCTGGCCGGCAAACGTGAGGAGGAAACAGCATTATGAATCTCGACGATTTGATGGCAGTCTGGCGGACGCAGGATGCGGCTCCGCTGCATGACGTGAACAAAACCCTGCTCCATCTGGCGCTGCGGCAGGATGAGGCCAAGCTGCAGAAGTGGCGGCGCATCGAGCGATGGATCATCTACGCCATGAGCGCGGGCTTCGCCGCCGGCATGGCACTTTTCCTCGCCAACATGATTGGGCTGATGATCTCCCGCCCCAATAGGAATGGGTTGACCGGTTGGGATCTCGCTCTGCCGGTGGTCGGCGCGATCGCCGCCTTGATCAGTGGGCGCGCGATTTATGTGCGCCAACGGGCGCAGGCGCTGCGCGAGCAAAGCTTTGGCGAGTCGCTGCGCGATCAACTCAACCGGCGGATCGCGCGACTCGACTACCAGGCAACGACACTCCACCGGACGCTCATTCTCGTCATGGTGCTGCTGACGGGTATCTGTCCGATAGCCCTTAACGTCGCCCTCTCGCGGATGAACGAGAAGTCCATCAGAGACGATGGCTACCTGATCGTTTGGCTGAGCCTAATGTGCATCTGGTCGGTGGCGGCCAGCATCTGGGCACTCCGCCGCTCGGTGCAAAAGGACATCTTGCCGCACAAGCGCCGGCTGGAGGCGTTGCTGAAGGAGCTCGACGGCCTGTAATGGATCGCCCGAAAGCCCCGTTGCTGAGGCCCGTGACGACGCACGCTCAAACTTTTCGATCGCAGCCTGATCGATTTCAAAATCACGACCGCCGATACCGCGGGCGCTTTCCTGCTGATCGAGCAACGGGAATTGCGGCGGTTTGGGCCGCCCCGTCACGTGCACCCCGAGCAGGATGAGTGGTTTCGTCCTCTCTCGGGTACCGACCTACCTATCGAGTGGAAGTCGGCGACGAGCCGTTTCTGATCGGTCCGGGCGATCTGCTCCTCGCGCCTCGCGGGGTGCCGCACGTGTGGGCTACCATTCAAGCCCCGACCCGTCGGGGCGCACCTTGACCCCAAGCGTGGACGCCGGGCGGTCTTCAAAGGGCAACTCTTGGTCGGCGGTCCGAACCTCCGCATTCTGCTCCAAGTCGGGAACCGGCCGTCGCGCGGCGCTACCATGACCACATCACTCGTTTCGTGAAGCGAGCGACGCCGTACGGTTTCAAAATTTGAAACTAACACCTTTCGGGGCTCCTTATCATTTCCATGAAAACAAAAACCGCTCTCTTCGTACGCCTCGAGGCCAAGCCCGGCAAAGAATCCGAGGTCGCCCAATTCCTTGTCAGTGCCTTGCCGCTCGTGCAGGCGGAAACGGGGACGACCGCTTGGTTTGCCCTTCGATTTGGACCAGCCAGCTTCGCGATCTGCGACGCTTTCCCAGACGAATCGGGTCGCGACGCCCACCTCACGGGTAAGGTTGCCGCCGCTCTCATGGCCAAGGCCCCCGAACTTTTTTCGAAGCCTCCGGTGATCGAAAAAGCCGAGGTGCTGGCGGAAAAACTTCCCTGACCGACCCTCTCGCCCGTCGCGCTCGCGACGCTCGGGGGACCATCGGATTGGCTTAACGGCGGACGGCGATTCCACCCGCTCATTCCCGCCAGGTAAAAACGAACGAGTGGTGCTCCCGCTCTCGGCGAATACCCCACGGGCGCCAGCTGACCACAAAATCCTTTGCCAGAAATCCCAACACCAGCACGCCGGTCGTCAGGAGCATCCAACCCTTCTGGCTGAGTTCCATCGAGCCGCCGGATCCGAATAGCGCCAGCACCACGCCGACCAATACGCCGGAAAGTCCGAGGCTCGATTCCAAACACATGCAGGCGACCTTCGGCCCGGACCGCATCGCGGGCCGCGATCGCAAACGGTACAAAAACCAAAGATCGCGCAAGCCTCCCTGGACGAGCCAGGCAAGGCACGAGATCGTCAGCACCTTTCCAACACCCAGCCGCTCCGGCAAAAATCGGGCACCTATGCCCACGACCGCCACCGCGACCGGGATCAGGGACAACTCAACTTTTTCGGGTGTGGTCAAGGCCGGCAAAGCTCGGGGCTTTGAGAAAATTGGCAACCCGTTGAGCAAAATCGCGAGGCGGCCAGCCGCCTTGAGCCGCTGAGGACGCCGGACCAATCAACTGCCGGGACTCTCACTCACTTCTCTCTCTTTCTCTCTCTTTCTCTCTCTGCGAACTCCCCTCCTCCGCGTGAACCTTCCGGAAATGATATGAAACGTTTCCCCGCATTTACCGAACAGTTCGTGGTCCCGAACTTCGGCTCCGATTTCTTTCCCTCTCTATCCGTGTCCGTTCGTGTTCATCCGTGGTTCTCATCCGTGGTTCTCTACCGAATTTTTCCGGCTCAGAGATTGGCCTGACGTTCCGGTTAAACAAAAACGCTGCCGACTTCAGTCGGCAGCGTTGGACCTTACGGCGACTTAACCCTGTTTCTTCTTATCGAATTTTGACCACGCCGCATGAGAAGCAGGGCGGGCTTCGTCCCACCGAAGAGCAGGTTGGTCTTTCTCATAGCGCCGGCGCAACTCGACTTCGCTGTCCTCAAACGTCCTTCCAGTCGCTCCGAATTCGCCGTAGCCCTCATATCCGACCCGATAGGCCGGCCCGAACTCATCGTAAGCGCGGCCTTTTGCGTAGCTTTGGCGTGGGTGGTTTTCGCGCCAATAGGCATCTTCGCGGCTGGGGTCTATTTTCTCAGCAATACCCTTTCCCACCAGTCCACCAACGACAGCACCGACCGCGGCGCCGACGGCTGTCCCAATCGGCCCAGCTACGGTTCCGACCGCGGCACCGGTGGCAGCACCGCCGGCAGCGGCGCCAAGTCCGGTGCCGATGGGATGAAAACCAGGCTTTCCGGTGATGGGATCAGGATTGGTCGACTTGTCTTTTTTCAGCTCGTTGTCGTTTTGCATAAGGTATCCTTTATCGGGGGTTCAGGTTGCTAACTTCAGCGTCACGGACCTTCGGATGCGCCGGTCGTTCCCCAAGGGGCGTGGGGTGCTAATCCAATCTTCCGGGCATTTAAAAAAGCCGGCTGACATCGCCGGATAATTTGACGTCAGCCAGCTTCCAAGGCCGAGACCACGAGGACCAAATCAACGCGGGACAGCTACACAGCGGAGAGACCGCGAGTGGCAGGTTTGCTTTTCCCTTGAGCTGAGCAAACCAGCCACGCCATTAACGACAACGGATCGGAGAGGCTCAGGCCGGAGAACGTTGGATTCTTTCGTTCGTTCGAACTCGTTTTGACGATGCAGGAATCGGCTCACGTTTCACGGTCTGACCCGCTGCGGCATGGGCCCCAAGGTATTTTGCAAGTTCCGCGCGAACATCGCCGCCGCGGTCGCGATGACGCTCGACGCCAGGATAACGAGGAAGCTCATGAAAACCCCCGCAGGCCGGTCCTCTTTATCCCCCAACATGAGGATAAAGACGACTCCTCCCGCGACGAAACCGATGAGGGCGATCGCGCAATGTTTGATGACTCGCAACGCGTCCACGGTCACCTGCGAGAACGCACCTTTTTGTCTGACGTGCCCGAGCAGCCCGAATGCCCGATAGAGCGCTAAGAAAAACGGCGTGGAACCCAGATACGCATACGCGAGGAATGGATCGTTGAAGTAAATCTCGAAGGGGGTGGCATGGACATTCCTGCCCTCGATGTGCGGCTCCCAGAGCATGAGGGCGAGAGCACCGATGCTGATGAGCACCACAACCACCTGAAGAAATAATGCTGAGCTACGTTTCATGATTGGATCGATGGGCGGCGAGAATAACGCAGTCCGGTGAAGCGCGCATGAAGGGGCGATGAATTCTGCGTGAAGTCGGTTGGTCTCTTGGATTAGGCGGGTCACCCCGACATCGCGGCTGCCCCCTCGGCCGATCTCACGTCAGCGTTGCACCAAAACCACGCGGAAGCCGATGTGGTTGGAACTGCGTTCCGCTTCGAAAGGAAGTCGCGCCGCGGAGCGGCAGAACTCCGCGTCCTCGGGCCACGCCCCGCCCCGCCGCACGCGCGACGACGAGCCGTCCCGATTGGAAGTTCCCTTCTCCTCGCGCCGGTCGGGATCGACGCCACCCAGGATCTGCCGGTGAAACCAGTCGCGACACCATTCCCATTGGTTGCCGTGCATATCGTGAATTCCCCACGCGTTGGGCGGATAGGTTCCTGCCGGGGTCGCGGACCCGTCCGGATAGCCCGGTGGCGCGCCCCGAAACGGCCGGCCGAAATTTGCGTGGGCTGTTGCGAGCACATCGCTGAAGGCAAAGGCCGTCGTGGTCCCGCCGCGGCACGCGTATTCCCATTGTGCTTCCGTGGGCAGGCGAAACTCCCAGCCAGATGGCAGCTCCGGCGCCGCCGCCTCCGTTAGGCGCCGGCAAAATTCCTCCGCTTCCACAAAGCTGACCCAATAAACGGGGACGTTGTCGCCTTTGCCCGCGTCCAACGCGCGCGAAACTTCTCCCATCAGCCGCCGCCATTGAGCCTGCGTCACTTCGAATTTCCCGATCCAGAAACCCTGCGACAACGTCACCTCCACCGGGCCTTCGTCGCCGCGTCGGCCGGCTTCGTCCGCCGGACTTCCCATGCGAAACCGGCCGGGCGGACACCAGCGGAGTTCGAGCCCGGCGACTTTCCGTGCGTCGCCCGCCACCGTTCCAGCGATGGAGGGGCGTGACGCCACCGTTGCCGCACGCGGGGCCGGCGCCTGACTCCGGCCCGCGCTGTGTCCGCCGAGCAGCAGCGCGACTCCCACCCAAATCAGCGGAGGCCGCCGTAGATTCATCGACGGAGATCAAGCTCTGGGCGCCGTCGAATGCGAACGTTAAACCGGCCACGTTTTACAGCCGCAGCGCTGCACACGGGTGGGCTTGTGATCCCTTTCGAACGGAAATCTCGCATTGGCTGATATCCCCCATCCGCCTGCTGCTCTGGCTTCGCGGGTTGTGGTTTCAACAAAATCCAAAATGAAGAATCAATCCGTCTCGATTTGCACCCGCCGCTTTCTCGCCGCGATGGTGCTTGCCGTTGTCACGTTTCAATCCGCCTACGCGGGCAACAGTTTTTCCAAGATCGTCGTTTTCGGTGACAGCATCAACGACCGAGGCAACATGACCGCGCTGACCGGCGGCGTCTTCCCAGCTCCCCCGACCTACGCTTACGGCCGGCAAAGCAACGGTCCCGTTTGGGTCGAGTATCTCGCCGCCCAACTCAAGTTGCAGGATCGGGTCGTCGACTACGCCGTGGTGGGCGCATTAACCAAGCCGGCGCCCGGCTTTCCGACGGGCAACGTCTGGTCCGACACGTTTCCCGGCCTGGACGGCACCGATGTTTTCTCCCAAGTACTCGCCCACCTCAGCGAAAACGGTTCGGCCGACCCCGCTGCGCTCTATATTCTCGAAGGCGGAGCCAACGATTTTCCGCGGGTCCAGAATCCTGCCGCGATCGTCAACAATCTGCTGGAAATGTTGGTCGGCTTACAGGCGCGCGGGGCCAGACATATTGTTCTCGTCAATTTGCCCGACATTGGAAAAACGCCCCGCGTCATCCTGGGGGAACGCTTCGGTTTTCTGGCGCCAGGGACGGCGGCCTTTGTTTCGGGCGCCTGTGCGCAACTGAACCAGGCATTGGAAGCCCTCCTCCCCGCGTACACTTATCCGGGCGTGAAGATCACGATTGCGGATACCTTTGGTTTTATCAACCGGGCCGCCGCGCAACCCGCGCTGTTTGGATTAGTCGACGTGCAAGCGCCGTTCCTTCTCACCGGAAATGGCGGCGATCCTTCACAATGGCTGTTTTGGGACGACCTCCATCCCACCACTCGCGGCCATGAAATTTTCGCGGAGACCGTAGCGGAAAGTCTCCTGCTCACCTACTCTCCCGGGAAAGCTGGCGGTAAAGGCGCGTTAAACAGTCTGCATGGTCTGGTCGGGGCGCCGGGACGTTGAGGGCTGGGCCGCGTGCCGGCGCCGAGCGCGACCAGGCGGCGGTGCGGCACGAAACCGAACGGTCCCGCCTCGTAGCAACAATGCACCTCGTCGGCCTGCTGCGCTTGCTTGGCGACCCACGCTACGAACGCTTCCGGAGCGAACCGCTGGGCGGGCTGCGGGGCCGTGCCGGCGATCTGGCGCACAACGACGTGCTCACGCCAATGCACATCGACACGAGCTTGATCAGCCGGTGAATTTTCGGGCCTTGCGGGGCGGCTTGCGACGCGGAAGCGGGGGTTTCGTTGGGGATCATAGCGGTGCCAGTTGGCGCCCTCGCCGCACTCCTGACTACCCCATGTCAACTTTCTGCCGCGTCCGGAAAAATCGCGGTCTCGGCAACTGGCTGGCAGTCGAGGCTGAGGTTTTGGGTGAGGCGTAGGCGCTCCTTATTCTGCACTTCAGGCAGAGAACCACGGATGAACACGGATGGACATGGATGCAGAGGAAAAGAAATCGGAGCCGAAACTCCGTGGACCGCGCACTATTCGGTGAACGCGAGGAAACCGTTTCGTGGTTCACTTGCATGGATCCGAATTAGAGTGAGGTGTCCGCCATCACCAACGCTCTCCATCGCCAGGTGCGTTTGAATTTTATGCCGCCCGCCAGCGTCAACCCGTTGGCAGTTCGTGTTCGGTTAAAATAACGGGCAATCGCGGGAATACATCAGTGCCGACCGCCTCGAACCCGAGGCCATGTTCAGGGTCCGTCAACTTCCCGCCCGCGGCTGTATCCATTCCTTTCACCTAACTGGCGCAGGCACTTCGCCAGTCGCATTCATCCTCCCACGCCCCCGCGGAAAAATTATCCGGCAACACCGCCCTCTTTCCAACTCAGCGTTTAACAGATCAACCATCAGTCAGTAACAGCGATATCACCCATGAAAACACGAATGAAAATCCTCGCCCTCTCCATCTTCAGCTTCGCCGTCTGCATGACCGGCTTTAGCGCCCGGGATGGCCAGGCCTTCCCCGACGGCGTCATGATGAAAGAGGGGAAAATGATGACCATGAAAGACGGCAAGACCATGCCGATGGACAAAACCATGACGATGGAGAACGGCTGCACGGTCATGGCCGATGGCACCTGCATGATGAAAGACGGCACCAAGATGATGATGAAGGACGGCGATATGATGGCCATGGACGGCAAAATGATGAAGAGCGACGCCATGGGCATGCACGGCGACATGATGGCGCTGAAGAACGGCGTCATCATGAAAGACGGCAAGATGATGGCCATGAAAGATGGCAAATCCATGATGATGGATAAAACCATGACGATGGAGAATGGCACCAAGGTCATGACCGACGGCTCCGTCACGATGAAGGATGGCACCAAGACGAAGCTTAAGGACGGCGACATGATCCACATGGATGGGAAGATGATGAAGAGCGGGATGTAATCCGCATCTACGGGATCGTTCCGTTTCAAAGCCGGCACGTCTGTGCCGGCTTTTTCCGATCACTCGGTCGGAACGCACGCGTCCCCACCGGCAGCGTTGCACTTCCACCGCCGCTCCGCTGCATGCCAGCATGTTGGGGCGGGCCAAAAAGGGATCGGGCCGCTCAAGACACCCAGCGGCGCTGAAGTCTTTTCCCGCGACGTAGCGATCATCGTTCCCGCGACGGATCCCGGCGGACAGGCCCGCTGCCCAGGACGGGAACGTAACCGCCGAGTTCAAAAACTCCCTCCTGCGGCAGATACGCGGACCGCTGGGCGCCTCGAGCGGAACCGCCGCGCGACTTTCCCGTTCTTCCGGTCCGCTCGATCTCCAAGTACATTTCAAGCCGGATTTGGTCGAAGGAAAGTCTTCGCAATACGCCGCGTTCGCCCGCCTAAAGGCTGACGCCTGCCGCATCGGCGAACTCGCGGAGGACGGTCCCGCAATGGGATGGGAAGACGGTCCATCGTGGTGCCCATGTCGGAAGGGAGTACGAAAAAATCAAGCGGGCGTCTGCCCGTTTCCTGAACCCGTTGCACGCGTCTTGTTCGTCGGCCCCCGGTTGCAACTGCAGCCCCACCCTCTCGGCCGATCCGCTGTCTCGGTATCGAGGAGCGACCCCGACGGGTTCGTCAGGAGGGAACTTACTGGGCGTCGCGGTTGGTGATGCTGACGCGAAACAAGGGCTTCGCTTTTTCCGACTCCTCCATCTCGTATTTTTGCCCGGTCTTGTCGGGGTCGTAATCCCGCCAGAGCCAGGTGAGCGATTCCGGCAAATCCAGGGCGCCTTGGGCGATTGCATGGAGACTCGCCCCGAAGCGGAAATGAAAATCGTACCCCTTCATTTTGAGCGAATTCGCCAACTGGATATTGTTTAACGGCCAGCTGCCCGAGACGTGTTCCTGATCATCGGAGCCATCGGACAGCCAGACGCGAAGGTTCTTCTGCGGATCGCGGCGGACCTTGACCGGGACAATGTAACCGCCGTCCAGATTCTGCTCGGGCTTCCATTGCAAAGCCGTGTAGCTGCCGATGTGCGACAGCACGCGGCTAAACTGATCGGGATAATACCAAGCCACGTTGAAGGCGCAGATGGCCCCGGACGAAGCGCCGGCGACCGCGCGGGAATACGGATCGGGGCGGAGCTTGTAGGTCTTCTGGACGTCGAGCAGGACTTCCTCCCGCAGATACTTTCCGTAGCGGTCCGAGACCGTGTCGGAGAGGATGCTGCGCATCGCCCGGCCTTCGGTGCCACCCGTGCCGGGCTGAATCATCACGTGGACCATGGGGGGAATCAGTTTCTTGGCGACCAGGTTGTCCGAAACGATCTGCAATCGCAGGCGCATCAGGTCCTGATTGCCGACGATGGTCTCTCCGTCCTGCCAGACCATCAGCGGCGCGCCGCGGGTGGTGTCGATGCCGGGGTTGGTGTAGACCCAGTAGTTGGTCGACATCCCGGGATAAACGGTGCTCGTCAGCGTCTTTTTCTCCGACAGCTTGCCCCGGGGGACGCCGGGCAACAGGTAGGAATCAGGGTTGTAACCGGCCACTTGGTACGCGGCGGCGAAGGGTTTCCCCTCCACGACGTATTGGTGCTGGTGGGTGGTGCCGAGCTGCAACATTTTCCAGAGATACCAGTAGTTGGTTCCGGGAACCTGCTTCATGGGGATGGGCGGCTCCTTGTCGATCGAGACGGAGGCGGGCTTGGCGCTCTCCACCGCGAAGGCGAATTCCTGGCCCCAGACCGCCACGCCATCGCGGCCGGCGAGTTCGGGAATCCTGTACCCAAAGGAATCTTTGGCTCCCAAGAGATCCTTCAATTTGGGCGAATCGGTTCGCGCAGCTTCGATCAGTTCCTGGACGGGATTAATCTGGGCCACCAGACTGGTGACGATGAAAAGCGAGGCCAGGGCAGTTTTAAACATGTTCGTTTCTCCGGTGGGGTGATGGGAGATTGGCTGATTACCAGGATCGAAAAGGAGTCGTGCCTGCAGCCATTGACAAGGGTGAACACTCGCGATCCGGCAAGTGAGAGGGTGATTGAAGCAATCCGTGTGTCCGCGTGAACCCTGACTTCGCATCCGCCATCCCGGTACCCACCCCGGCCGCCCTCCGAAATACCCGCCTCACCCGGAGCAAGACGAAGGAGGGTTAAACCAAAAATCTGCGTTCTCCGCGCCTCCGCGTGAACCTCGGCTTGGCGACCTTCCCCTCCCCTCTCCCTCCCCCTCCACGCGACAGAGTTAACCTATTTTAGCTAGGTTACTCTGGTCGTTGACGACGACGGACGGAAATCGGCGCTTCCGCGCAGCTCGCGCGACTCGCTCGGCGTAGCCCAGCAGAAATCCTCCGGCGACCCGAGGCGTGGAGGG
>JBDSSU010000073.1:0-11435 GCA_039928635.1 Opitutaceae bacterium
CCGATGGAGGATGGCCCGATCGTTGGCACCGCTTGGGCGGCGCTCGCCGTGCGCGACTACGCGCCGGCGGGTCGTGAACGCGAGCGCGCGGATTCGCAGCGCCGCTCGGCGCAGTGGCTCGCCACGCAACAGCCGGCGACGCACAACGACGCGGTCTTCCAGCTCCTCGGCGTTCACTGGAGCAACGCGAAGCCGAACGAGGAAATTGTGGCGCGCGTCGTGCGCACGCAGCGGGCGGATGGCGGCTGGTCGCAGTTGCCGGGCATCGACAGTGACGCGTGGGCCACGGGCACCGCGCTCTACGCGCTGCACGAAGCGGGCGGCATGGCGGCCACGGATCCGGTGTATCAACGGGGCGTGGCGTTCCTGCTGCGCACGCAATTCGAGGACGGCTCGTGGTGGGTGAAGAGCCGCACGTGGGCCTTCCAGCCGCACTTCGACGGCCAGTTCCCGCACGGCAAGGACCAGTGGATTTCGCAGGGCGCGGCCGGGTGGGCGACTCTGGCGTTGCTGCCGACGCTCGAGTCCGTCGCGGCGAAAACGCCGGCGCCGAGCGTCGAGCAATTGCTCGGCGCGCATGCGAGCGCGACCGCGATGCGGGCGGCGAAGGCGCAGGGTGCGACTGCGACAGTGGCGACGAAGGTTGATTTCACCCGCGACGTCCAGCCGCTGCTGGAACGCTCCTGCGCGGGTTGCCACGGTGGCGAGAAACCGCGTGCGGGCTTCGTGGCGACATCGCGCGCAGGCCTCGTGAAAGGTGGCCAAAGTGGCGAGCCGGCCTTCGTGTCCGGCAACGCGGACGGCAGCAACCTGATCAAATATGTTTCCGACAAGATCGAGGATCTCGAGATGCCGCCGTTGGACCGCCGCGAGAAATACCCGGCGTTGAGCGCGTCGGAAGTCGCCTTGCTCCGCGCGTGGATCGATGCGGGCGCGCCATAAGCCAGGCGTGGCATGAAGATGAACCAAGCCGTCTTCCTCAGCTACGCGTCGCAGGACGCGGAGGCGGTGTGCTGCGCACGAACGCGCAACCGATTCGACGGGCTCACGGCCCTCGGCGTTCAACGTTTAGCTTTTAACGCCCAAGTGAACCAACCAAGTGCCAGCGGGCGGAGGACCGGACCTTGAGCGTTGAGCGTTCAGAGTTGAACGTTGAGCGCTCTGCGCCGCCCGGCGACGCGGTCCCGTTCAACGAGACGCGGGCTCAACCCGCACCAAAACCCGCCCTTTTCCCGCAAACCCGCCGGTTCCTTTTCCCCGACCTGAATTTCCCTGTACCGCCATGAAATCGTTCCGCTCCTTCGCTCTCATCCTTCTCCCCCTCGCGGCCTCGGCGCTATTCGCGGCCGATCCGGGCTTCGACGCGTTCGTCACCGATCTCGCCGACAATTGGGTGCGGGCGGATCCGCTCGCCGCGACCAACTCGCAATATTTTTCAGGCAACATTCAAGATGCGCTCGACCGGAGGTTGATCGGGAAAGATTTCCAGTACGGCACACCGCTCGATCCCGAGGCGCGTGCCCGCCGCCGTGAAGCGGCTCGCGTCGGACTCGAGCTCATGAAGAAATTTTCGCCGAGCGAACTGACCGCGACCCAGCGCGTCTCGCAGGCGGTCATCGAGTGGAGGCTACAGAATGTGCTACGCGTCACCGATCTCGCGGATCACCGGTTTGTTTTTGAGCAGTTTCGCGGGTTGCACGTCGGTCTCGTCAGTTTTCTCAGCCAGACTCATCCGGTGCGAAACACCCGCGACGTCGAAAACTATCTCGTCCGGCTCGCGCAACTCGCGCCGTTGCTGGATCAGGGCGTGGCCGAGGCCCGGACGCGGGCGGAGCGCGGCGTCGTGCCGCCGAAATTTATCCTGAAATCCACCCTCGACGGAATCGACGTTTTCCTCGCGGACGCACCGGCCAAAAGCGTGCTCGTGGCTTCGCTCGCGGAGCGGGCTGCGAACGTTGCAACGATCTCCGCGGAGGCACGCGCCGCGGCCGTGGCTTCGGCGGAAGCTCTCGTGCGGACCGACGTCATTCCGGCATTTCAGCGTATTAGGGCGCTGCTGACCGAGCAGATGAAAACGGCGACCGACGACGCCGGACTCTGGAGCCTGCCGCGCGGGGCGGAGGCCTATGCGGTCGCGCTCGGCACGAACACCACGACCTCGTTGACGCCGGATGAAATTCACGAACTCGGGTTGAAGGAAGTGGCGCGGATCGAAAAGGAAATGGACGGCTTGCTCCGTCAAATCGGGTATGCCGACGGCACGGTCAAGGATCGCTACGACAAACTTGAAGCCGATTCCCAGCCCACCGAAGCCGAACCGCGTCCGGCGTTGCTGGCGCGTTACGAGGAGATCTTGCGCGATGCCGAGCGGCGCGCCGCGGCGGTTTTCGTTCTGCGTCCGAAAGCTCCGGTGGTGGTGAAACGGGAACCAGCTTTCACGGAAAAAAGCGCCGCCGCGCACTATTCCGCACCGGCTCCCGACGGAACGCGCCCGGGCATATTCTGGGCGCCGTTGCCTGGACCGAGCTTCGGAGTCCTGGGGATGCGGACGCTCGTGTATCACGAGGGCGTGCCCGGGCATCACTTTGCGATCGCGCTGCAGCAAGAGCTGCCGGAGATCCCGCGGTTCCGCCAGCGACGCAGTTTTGGCCTACTGTCGGCTTTTGCCGAAGGCTGGGCACTCTACACGGAACAACTCGCGGTCGAGCTCGGCTGGTATGAAGGCGACATCAAAGGCCAGCTTGGCCAGTTGAATGCCGAGCTGTTCCGCGCGCGACGCCTCGTCGTCGACACCGGCTTGCACGCGAAAAAGTGGACGCGGCAGCAGGCGATCGACTACGGCATTTCGGCAGCGGAAGTGGAGCGCTACGTCGTGATGCCGGGCCAGGCGTGTTCCTACAAAATCGGGATGTTGAAAATCCTCGAGGTGCGGGCGAAAGCGCAGCGCGAACTCGGCGGAAAGTTTTCGCTTAAGGAATTTCACAACGTCGTCCTCCGCACCGGCGAGGTGCCGCTCGACGTGCTCGCGCAGGTCATCGACGAATGGATCACTACGGAGCGCGCGAAGTGATTTCCCACTTCTGCACCTTTACCCTCACCATGAAATCCATCGTTCGTCGGATAAGTAGCGCGTTGCTCAACCTCACGGCTCCTCGGGCAGCCCGGCGCGATTTCATTGCCCGTCGGTATCGCTTCGCCCTTGGGCTCTTCGTTGGCCTGGTCACAAGCGCGACGGCAACGACCGCCGCGGCGGCGACCGCGCCGCGGGCCGATCCGGCGTTCGACGCGTTTGTGACCGATCTCGCCGATGACTGGGTGCGCGCCGATCCAATCGCGGCCACCAGGTCGCAGTATTTTTCCGGTACGGTTCAGGACGGTCTCGACCGGATGCTGATCGCGACGGACGGGCAGTATGGCATGCCGATCGACCCCGCGTTGCGCGCCCGCCGACGTGAAGTCGCTCGGGTTGGGCTGGAGCGGGTGAAGAAATTTTCGGCCAGCGAGCTCGCGCCAACGCAGCGCGTTTCCCAAGCGGTCATCGCGTGGAGAATGCAGGATACCCTGCGGGTCAGCGACCTCGCCGATCACCGCTTCGTCTTTGAGCAGTTCCGCGGGCTGCATGTGGGGCTGGTCAATTTCCTCAGCCAGACTCATCCGGTGCGCAATGCCCGGGACGTCGAAAACTATCTCTTCCGGCTCGCGCAACTCGCGCCGTTGCTGGACGAGGGGATGGCCGAAGCTCGCGCGCGTGCGGAGCACGGGGTTGTACCGCCGAAGTTTATCCTGAAATCCACCCTCGACGGGATCGACGTTTTCCTCGCAGACAACCCTGCCAAGAATGTGCTCGTCGCCTCGCTCGCGGAACGAGCGGGGAAAGTTGACGCGATTTCCCCGGAGGCACGCACGGCGGCTGGCGCTGCGGCGGAAACCATCGTGCGCACCGCCGTCATTCCTGCATTTCAGCGCATCCGGGTGCTGTTGGCGGAGCAGATGAAAACCGCGAACGACGATGCCGGACTCTGGCGACTGCCGCGCGGTGCGGAGGCGTACGCGGTCGCGCTGGGCACGAACACCACGACTTCGTTGACGCCGGATGAAATCCACGAACTCGGGCTGAAGGAAGTCGCGCGGATCGAAAAACAAATGGACGGCCTGCTCCGCCAAATCGGGTATGTCGACGGCACGGTTAAGGATCGCTACGACAAACTCGAGACCGACTCCCAACCATCGGGACCAGACCCCAGGCCCGCATTGCTGGTGAAGTACGAGGAGATTTTGCGGGACGCCGAGCGCCGGGCCGCCGCCGTTTTCGATCTGCGACCGAAAGTCCCCGTCGTGGTGAAACGAGAGCCGGCGTTCACGGAGAAAAGCGCCGCGGCTCACTATACCCCGCCGGCGCCCGACGGATCGCGCCCCGGCGTGTTCTGGGCGCCGCTGCCCGGGCCGACTTTCGAGATACTGGAAATGCGCACGCTCGTTTATCACGAGGGCGTGCCTGGACATCACTTCGCGATCGCGCTGCAGCAGGAGCTGCCGGAGATCCCGCGGTTCCGCCAACGACGCAGCTTGGGCGGGCTCTCCGCTTTTGCTGAAGGCTGGGCGCTCTACGCGGAACAACTCGCCACCGAGCTCGGTTGGTATGAGGGCGACCTCAAAGGACAGCTCGGTCAGTTGAATGATGAACTTTTCCGCGCGCGCCGCCTGGTGGTCGACACGGGCCTGCACGCGAAAAAATGGACCCGACAGCAGGCGATCGACTACGGCATCTCGGCGGCGGAGGTAGAGCGCTATGTCGTCATGCCGGGCCAGGCGTGTTCCTACAAAATCGGGATGTTGAAAATCCTCGAGGTGCGGGCGAAAGCGCAGCGCGAACTCGGCGCGAAATTCTCGTTGAAGGAATTTCACAACGTCGTCCTCCGCACCGGCGAGGTGCCGCTCGACGTGCTCGCGCAGGTCATCGACGAATGGATCGCCCAGGAGCGCGCGCGATGAATGGCGCCCGCGTCGGACCCCAGAACGAATCGGGGCAGGCAATCGCCGCTGCTTCCGACCTTCGGTGATTTCTCGAAGTTTTTCTCCCTCTGCACAACACAGTCTACTCCTGGTTTTTCATCATGAAATCCTATCGCTCCCTGCAACTTGTTGTGTTCTCGCTTCTCACTCTTGGCGCGCTGTCCGCAGCGTCGTCCCGGAAATTCGGCGTTCGATGCCGTCGTTGAGGGCATCGCGACCGATTTGGTCCGCGCCAATCCGACCTTGGCGATGACAGTGCTCGAATCCAGGAGGCATAAATGACATGCGTGAACGCGATGAGTGACGCGGCCCCAGCGGACTTCCCCAGCGACGAGCCTTCGCCGAGACTTATCCGCCCTTCGGCGACGCCAGAGGAAACCAATGCCAGGGGGGCGGGCAATCGTCTACGCATGAGCGAACATTCCAAAGCGGTTTTCTTATCTTACGCGTCTCAGGATGCGGAGGCGGTGCGGCGCATCGCGGAGATGCTGCGGGCGGCTGGTGTGGAGGTGGGGTTCGACCAAAACGAACTCGTCGGCGGCGATGCGTGGGATGCGAAGATCCGCGGACAGATCAAATCGTGCGCGCTGTTCGTGCCGGTGGTTTCGGCGCACACTCAGGCACGGCTGGAAGGATATTTTCGCTTGGAGTGGGGAAACTCGCCGGGCAGCGCACGTACACGATCGCGGAGGAGAAGGCGTTTCTCCTGCCCGTCGTGATCGATGCCACGCGCGACGTCGAAGCGAAGGTGCCGACGGAGTTCAAGGCCGTCCAGTAGACGCGATTGCCCTTCGACAGGCTCAGGGCGGGGGCCGGAGACCCCGCCCTACAACTGAAGCTCCGCGTTCCCGCTGCCGGATGTGATGAAACCGCATCCAACCACTCGGAGGCGCCTCACTTTGAGCGTTGAGCGTTCCGCGCCCACGCCGCCCATTGACACGCCGGCTCCATTCCTTACCTTGCGCACATGGTAAGAACATTTATCACGAGTACGGGGCAAACGACCGTTCCGGTTGAGTTTCGCCGGGCTTGGCAAAGCGACGAGCTGCTCTGGGAAGCCAATCCCGACGGCTCCGTGCGCGTGCGCCCCGCGCCGGATATCATGGGGCTGTTTGGCGCGGCGCGCTCCGCCACCAAGCGCGATCCCGCGGAAAAGACGCGGGCGCGGGAGTTGAGGGGCCGGGGCGATCGCGCGAAATGAAGCGGCTGCACCTCGACGCCAACGTCGTGCTGCGCTTCCTGCGGGACGACGACCCCAAGCAGTCGCCGGCGGCGCGGCGCCTCATCCACGAGGCGAGCGAGGGAAAGGTGACGCTGGTCCTGGCCGCCATGACCGTCGCGGAAATATTCTACGCCTTGCGCGCATCCTACAAGCTGCCCCGCGCCGAGATCGCCGCCTTGCTGGATCAGCTCGTGAAAAGTGGCGTGGTCGAAGTCGCGGAGGAGCTGCGCCTGCTTGATGCCTTCGCTCGCGTGCGCTCGGCCAACGTGGACTTCGGCGATGCCTGGCTGGCGGCGACCGCGGCCGAGACCGGTGAAGCCGTCGCGTCGTTCGATGAGGATTTCGGCAAGTTTCCCGACGTGATTTGGCATCGCCCCAAGGCCTGAAGCCGCGGGACGCTGTCCCCTTCGCGATCGCCCCGTCGCCGTGTCTGAACCCGCACCCCAAGCCGTGTTTCTCTCCTACGCCTCGCAAGACGCGGAGGTGGTGCGGCGGATCGCCGAAGCGTTGCGCGCGGCGGGGGTCGAGGTGTGGTTCGATCAAAATGAATTTCCGCCTTCGCCGTTCGGCTATGGCGCGACAACCTTCGGCGGCGATGCGTGGGATGCGAAGATTTCGCCCCGAACGCGGGAGGAACTAACCGAGTTCCCAAACGGATTGAAGACCTTCAGCCCAGGACGACGAAAGTCCTTTTCGTTGCCGGTTGCGATGGTGAGGTTGTGTCGGCGGGCGGTCGCCGCGATGTAGCTGTCTTCGAGCGGCATCCTGTGGCCGGCGGCCGCGACCAGTTCCTGGTATTCGGCCCACACGTGGGCGACGGACACATTAAAACTGATGATCCGACCGTGCATGGCATCCGTCAGCCGGGTCAGCCACACCTGCAACGCCTCGCGCGGCCGGCCTTCCTTGGTGCGAACCCAGTAGGCGAGTTGCGCGATCGCCACCGAGCTGGTGTAGCATTCGTCCTGTTCGGCTTCGAGCCACGCGACGATGCGGGGATCGCCGCGTTTTTTCGCCGGTTGGCTCAGGACATCGGCGTCAAGCAGCCAGCTCATGGTTTGCGGCGTCTGGGCAGCTCGCGCCGGCGAGGCGGCAGATCGGCCATGTCAACGGGACAGGCTTTGAGGACTTCGAGCCAGTTGGCCTTCGCGGCGACGCGGCGTTCATGCGAACCCGGTTTTCATCTTCGCCCTGCGCACCGTCCCGTCTCCCGCCGAGCGGTTGACAGGTATTACCAGCCGTCGCTAAAGTAAGAATCATGAAGATCACGAGTAAAGGGCAGGTCACCATCCCGCAGGATGTGCGCGACGAGTTCGGGTTTTTGCCCAATACAGACATTGAATTCGTGCGTGACGGGGCAGGCGGGGTGCGGTTGGAAAAGGCGGCCGCGCCCGGAAGGCGCGGGGCGGCGCTGGTGGCGGCATTGCGGGGCAAGTGGCGGAGCCCGCTTTCGACTGACGAAGTGATGCGACTGACGCGTGGGGAAAAATGAGCACGCTGGTGGACAGCAACGTGCTGATCGACGTCCTGAGCGAAGATGCGCGCTGGTTCGAGTGGTCGGCCCGGGCGCTCGCGCATGCGGCGGAGCGTGCGACCCTCTGCATCAACCCGGTTGTCTATGCCGAGATTTCGGTCGGTTACGCGTCGGCCGCGGCGTTGGACGCGGTGTTGCCGGAGGCGCAGTTCGAGCGGCTGCCGCTGCCTTTTTCCGCCGGATTTCTGGCCGGCCGGGCCTTTGTGGAATATCGGCGGAAAGGCGGCGTGCGCACCTCGCCGCTGCCGGATTTTTATATCGGAGCCCACGCATTGGCCGAGGGACACACGCTCCTCACGCGCGATCCGGCGCGGTATCGGCCCTATTTTCCAAAACTAAAACTGGTTTCACCCTGATGGCCTTAGCGCCGCGGAACACCAAGCTGTCTTCCCCAGCTACGCCTCGCAGGACGCGGAGGTGGTGCGGCGCCTGGCTGTGGCGCTGCGAGCGGCGGGTATCGAGGAGTATGGTTCCACCAGCGCGAACTCGTCGGGGGCGATGCGGCGCCGTCCGCCAAATCGGTCGCCGTGCTGGCGTTCGCGAATCTTTCCGACGACAAGGCGAACGAGTATTTCTCCGACGACATCAGCAGGAGTTGCCCAATGTGCTGGCCAAAATCAGGGGCTGAAAGTCGCGGCGCAGACATCGCCCATTCCGGCCCAGCCGTCGTTCAGCTTGGTTGTGCCCGCAGGAAGACACGCAAATTCCGGCGACGAAGGGGTCGTCGCCGGGGTTTTGAACTCGCAGTCCGGTCAGTCCGCTTTGCCGCCTCCGTGCCGCGGAACCAGGGTGGTGGAAAGAATCTCGGTCACGATCGCACCCGCCGTGGCCTGACCGAGTTCACACGCGGTTCGGAAGTGAAAGCCGATGTTGATGCGTGCTTCGGTGATCGCAGCGGAGAGTTCGCTGAAGCTCGTGAACTCCGGCGCGATCGCCGGCGCTCCCGGATTGCTCGTGGTGAGCACGAACGGCGTCTGATCGCCGAAGGTCGTCGCTGCCACCGCGAGCATCGACGAGATCACGAGAGCGTGGCCGGACAAATACTCAGGATGCGGAGGCGTCGGGCGGAGTGGCACCCAGGTTGGATCCGCCGCGGTCGAGTTATTTCCATCCTCGTTGGCGAACGGGATCGCCTGATAGGGGCGCCACAGACCGTATTGGTATTTCGATTGGAAGCAGACGATAGTGGCGTCCATGCCGGCGATGTTGAGCAATGCAAACGTGCGGGCGTTGTCCACGAGCTTCGCCTTCGGTGAAATCAGCCGGCGCACGAGGGCGTTGATGTCCGTGACGTCGCTGATGTTGATGAACAACGCGAGATCGGTTTCCGCGGGAGTGCGGGCCGTGCTCACCGCGCCGCCCCGGGCTTTGACTTCGTTGAGGTCGGTCGTGTAGGCCGCCGTGCTCATGGCGGTCAGACGGTTGCTGAAACCATAAGGCGGGCCGGGGTCGAAGGCGGCTGGATTGCTGAGCGCGAAAGGCGTGGTGACCGTCATGCTCAACGCCGCCGCCGGGCCGCTGGCGTTGGGAAAATGACGCCAGTAGCCGGGCGCACCACTATCCGTGTAAGTGAGCACGCGGGAAAACCCGTCGTTCGCGCGCCACGCCAGAATCGCTTCCGCGACCGATTGGCCCCAGGCGCGGCCCCGGGCAATGGACTGGCTGTTGCCTTCCGAGCCGGGGATTTGAGCGAGCGACACGGTGAGCTGAGCGTCGAAGAGCGACTGTTTCGCGGGGAAAAGCGCGACGAGAGTCGTGTAGGCTGCCTGAGCCGCTGCGGCCTCGGCGCGTGCTCCCCCTGGGGCCGATTCGTCGAAGTAGAGCGGGGTGTACTTTTTTGTGATACCGTTCACCGCGTCGAACACCGCGGTGTGCATGATCGCAGCCGCACGCGCCTGCACGGCGGGATTTGGAGTCGGGTTGCGCATGGTCGCTTCGAGGGTGGCATTCCAATCCGTGATGACATCGGCACGGACGGTGAACGTGAGGGTGAGGATAACACCGAGGCCGGTGATCAGCCGTCGCAGGACGGGGGAGGAGACGAAGGGAGATTTCATGGGAACCGATTCTGCATTTCCCGGCGGGTGGAGTGAGGAGGCGGCGCCACCGGTTTCATCGCCTCATTCTCGTCCTACGCAATTTTCTCCGAGATATCACCGGGTACTAAATATATTCTGCCACATCTCCGCAGGCGCCCAGACGCACGCGCTCCCCGGACCACTATCGACGTCAAGGTACATCAGTTTCCGCGAATGCCCCGGATCTTTACTCGTGTCTATTCGTGTTTAGTTTCGTCTATTTGAACCCGGCTGAACTGAGCTGAGGGCGTGCTTCCGCTTGCCGACATTCGAAAAACGCAAAAGGCTCTCCGCAACCTTTCCCGCCGTGCGTGCCTTCGCCCTGTTTTCCGCCGTTCTGTTTGCAACGATCCATCCGGGCATCCTGCCTGCCGTGTCGGCCGACGACGACACCCGGCCTCGTCTCCTCGTTCTCACCGATATCGGCGGCGATCCGGACGATCAGCAGTCGATCGTCCGCCTGCTGGTGCATGCGAACGAATTCGATCTCGAAGGTCTCGTAGCCAGTGCCTCGGGTACGATGGGCGAGCTCAAGGAAAAAATCACCCAACCTCATCTGCTTCGCGACTGCGTGGATGCCTACGCGCAGGTTTATCCCAACCTTCGAAAACACGCCGCTGGGTTTCCTTCCCCCGACACGCTGCGTAGCCGCATCAAGTCCGGCAATCCCCGACGGGGCCGCGATGCGATCGGCCCGGGAGAGGACACCGACGGCTCCAATTGGATCATCCAATGCGCGACCCGCACCGATTCGCGTCCGCTCGCCATTGCCGTCTGGGGCGGTCAAACCGATCTGGCCCAGGCGCTCTGGCGAATGCGGAAGGATCGGGGCGAAACCGACGCCCGCGAAATCCGCTCCCGTCTGCGCATCTACGACATCAACGACCAGGATCGTATTCAGGAATGGATCCACGCGGAGTTTCCCGATCTTTTCTACGTTCTGGCCAAGGCGCCTGCCGACATTGACAAGCGCGAAGGCGCCTACCGGGGAATTTATCTCGGCGGGGACGAATCGCTCACCTCCCGCGACTGGATCGATGCCCATGTGCGCACGGGACACGGGTCGCTCGGTGCGCTCTATCCGCTAAAAACCTGGACCGCGCCCAACCCCCACGGCGTGATGAAGGAGGGCGACACACCGTCGTGGTTTTACTTTCTGCCCACCGGCCTCGGCGATCCCGCGCATCCGGAATGGGGCGGCTGGGGCGGACGATTTTTATCCGCAGACTCGCGGCTGTATCGTGACGCGCGGGACACCGTCGACGGCACCACCCAAGCCCGCGCATCCGTCTGGCGCTGGCGGCCGGCCTTTCAAAACGAATTCGCCGCCCGCATGGATTGGGGCGTCACCGCCGAGTACGCTCATGCCAACCATCCGCCGCAACCCCGTCTCAACGGTGACGCCTCGCAAAACATTCTCCATTCAAACGTAACCGTCGGCGGCGTCGCCCGGCTTTCCGCCGAGGGTTCCGTCGATCCCGACGGCAATCCGCTGCGCGCCCAGTGGTGGTGCTATGTGGAAGCGGGCACCTATGCCCGCCCCGTCCCGATCGCCGAAGCGCACACCCTGAACGCGACCGTTCGCGTG
>JBDSSU010000074.1:0-5760 GCA_039928635.1 Opitutaceae bacterium
GGTAACGGCGGCGTAAGTCCGGGCCGCCTGCGATTGGAAGGATGCAAGGTGCATCTCATGCGTCGTCGTCTCCTCATCGTTCTCGGTTGTCTGCTGGCGGGCGTTTTCCTCGCGCTCGCGACGCTCCCTTGGTGGCTCGGATCGGTGGCGCAGAGCGTCGCCCGCCGGTATGGCGTGGAATTCAAGCGCTACGAACGCATCGGCTATTCCCGATTTGCGGTGCACGACGTCGTGGTCAAGAAGGCCAGCGTCAACGTGAAGGTGGCGCGCGCCGAAACGGAGACGCCGTTGCTCTGGACCTTCCATCATTGGTTTGGTGAACCCGCGGCGGTGGTCGCGACCACTTGGAGCGTTGATATTCAGCCCTCTTCGCCCCCGGTTCCCAACCCCGCTCCCGCCACCCCTGACGGAGGTGCGATGCGGCTCCGCGCGACTTTGTTCAAAATCGCCAACGTGCTCGATCGGTGGTTGCCGCTGGCCTCGGTCGGACCCGGTGCGGTGACTTGGAAGGGCGGGGGACTGCGGCTCGATTCGGCCGAGTGGAAGCAGCGGTCGCTCGCAGTTCGTCCCCTGCGTTATGGGACTCAGGCGGCAGACGTGCAGCTCACGTTTACGAAGAACGACGAGCTCCTCCTCATCGCGGGCGGCGAGGTGGGGCTCCCGTGGAAAGCCTCCTTGGAAAGCGTTCGCGATGAAATCTCCGGCGAGCTTCGGGCGTGGGATCAACCTGCGCCGGTGAGCGCTCGCTTCGCGGCACGCGGCTGGATGCCGTCCGAGCTCTCGCTGAAGGCGGAACACTGGGTCGTGCCCGGCACCCAGCTAAAGTTGGGGCAGGTCTACTCCAATGTCCGCGGAGAGGCGCAACTCGAGTGGCGCGAAGGAAAATTCGAGGCCTCGGCCGACGTCACCGGTGAAGTCCCTCCCGACAAAAAAGCACCGCCGCTCGTCACCAAGCTGCACGCTCGAGGGGACGGCCAATCCGTCACCATCGACTCGCTGCTCATCGATATTCCCGGCGTGAACGCAAAACTGGATGCGCCCGCCACTTTCAGTCGAAGCGCCACGGTGGCGTCGGGGCCATCGCAGTTCACCCTCGAGATGGATCTCGAAAAACAGCCGTGGATCCCCGGGGCGAAGGGCAGCATTGCGGGACGCGCGCGTGTGACGCCGGTGAGCGGCAAGCCGCCGCTGATCGTGGCGACGATTGAGGCGCGAGACGTGGCGGTGAAGGATTTGACGATCGCCCGGGTATCGGCGGCAACGACGTTTGACTGGCCGCGATTGATCGTGAAGGACGCCGTGTTGGGATTTGCCGAGGGCGGACAACTCGCATTGCGGGGTGAGTGGAATTTCCAATCGTCCGAATTGGTCGACGTGGTGGCGCAAGGCGAAGTGCGGCCGCCCGCGATCCGACGCTGGCTGCCGGCCAATCTGGATTTCGAGTCGCTCAAGCTGGCGGTAAAAGCGCATGGACCAATCGCCGCGCTGCAGCATGAAGGCACCGCCCAGTTGACGCGCTTCACGGGACCACGCGTCAACCCGCTGGCGGTCGACGTGGGTTGGGGTGGAGTGGGGGCGGCGGTTCAGATCTCGAACGGTCGGATCCGGGCAAAAAACTCGCTCATCACCCTCACCGGAAAACTCGATGCGAAGAGTGCGCGGCTGGAGACTTTGAAATGGGAACACGGCGACGTGGAGCGATTCGCGCTCGTACAGCCCGCGACGATCCGCTGGTCGCCGAAGCTTGAAGTCGAGACCGTTCAGCTTCGCGGACCGGAAGCTTCCATCACGCTGGCGGCCGCGCTGGGCGAAAGCGGGAAACTCGACGCCGCGGTGCGTGATCTTCCTTCGGTATGGCTGGCTGATTTCGTGGAAATTCCTGGACCCGACTGGCGCCTCACAAGCTTCGAAGCGCAGAGTTCGTGGGATCGCGGCCCGGCGACTTTCCTCGTGAACGGCGCTCTCGTGGTCACGCTCGCACCTGAGCGATTCGCGAACGTGATGGTGGCGGCGCAGAATGACGGGGCGGGCGTTAAGATCGAATCGTTGCGCGTGTTGGAAGGTGAGGCACCGATCGTGAATGCCTCGGGCCGGCTGCCGGTGGCGTTTTATCCCGGGACTGGGAAGTTCCTCCGCTTCGAGGAGAACGCTCCCCTGGCGTTGCAAGCAACCACCGCGAGCAATCCCACCTTCTGGAAAAAATTAACCGAGGCCACGGGGCTCGAATTCCAGGAACCCGAAGTGAACGCGAATTTGAGTGGCACCTGGGGGAGTCCGCAAGGCGAGGTGATCGCACGCGCCGCACGCCTGGCGGCAGATCCGCAACGAATCAAATTTCCCTTCCCAACGGTCGAGGCCCTTGACCTACACGTCACGGCCGATGGCAAAGGTCTCCAGGTGCACCGACTCGCGGTTCAAGTGGAAGGACAGACAGTTCGCGCGAATGGAAGTCTTCCGCTGACGGTGAAGCAGTGGCCCGAATTCAAACGGGCGCCGGTCGATTATTTGCGGCGCGAGGGGAACCTGCGGCTGGAAATTCCCGACGCGGAGGTGGCGGCTTTTTCGCGTTACGTTGGCCAGTATCTCGCCCCGGCCGGGCGCCTGCACATTGATCTGACGATGAGTCCCGGAGGCGAGATGGCCGGTGCGCTGCGGCTGCAAGACGCCGCGACGCGCCCGCTCGGTCCGCTCGGGGTGCTGCAGGAAGTGCAAGCCGACGCCCAACTCGTCGGCCGCAACATCGTGGTGAAAAACGTGGCCGCGAGCGCGGGCGGCCAGCCCGTGACCCTCTCGGGCAAAGTCGAGGTACCCGTGGGGGAGCCTCTGAAGTTCGACCTTTCGCTCGTGGGGGAAAACTTTCCGCTGGTGCGACAGACGGGACTGCTGATGCGCGCCGATCTCGATCTGAAACTCACCACCCAGGCGGACAATATCACCAACGTCACCGGGGCCGTTAACCTCCGCGACAGCATGTTTCTTTCCGACGTGCGCGCGTTAATCCCGAAAGGTGGTGGCGGTGGACCGGCGCGTCGTCCGCCGTTTTTCTCCATCGAAAGCCCGCCGCTGGATTCCTGGAGGTTGTCGGTGGAGGTGCGCGGTGATCAATTTCTCCGACTCCGGTCCGCGGTGTTCGTCGGAGTGGCGTCGGCCCGGTTCCATCTTGGCGGGACTTTGGGGGAGCCGCGCGCGACGGGTGAAGCAGTGGTCGATTCGGGGCAGGTGCTTTTGCCTTTCGCGAGTTTCCGCGTGGAGCAGGGAACCGTCCGCCTGACGGAGTCGGATCCTTATTCCCTGCAGCTTTTTCTTGCCGGCACCTCGCGCCGCTACGGTTACGATTTGAGGATGGAACTCACCGGCACGGCGACGGAACCGGTCGTGACGTTTTCCTCGAGTCCGCCACTCGATGCGAAACAGGTTTTGCTGATGGTGACGGCGGGCGAGGTCCCGCACGACACGGTGACCTACGGTGCGACGCAACGCGCGGCCAAACTCGGCACCTACCTTGGCCAAAGCCTGTTCACCAATCTGGGCGGAGACGCGAGCGAGGCGGATCGCTTTACCTTATCGACCGGTGAACGTGTGACGCGCGAGGGCGGCAAGGAAACCTATAACATTGAATATCGCATCAACGACCGCCTCACCGCGGTGGTCGACCTGCGGGACGAGTTTGATGAAAAAAACATTGGTCTGAAATGGCGGCTCTTTGCTCCGAAGCCCAAGGAAAAAAAGGAAGCGAATGCCCGCCCGCCTGTGAAAGCCGAGGAAACGGACGATGCAGCGCGGTAAACACCGTTGGTGGCAGATCCTGCTGGGGGCGGTCTTGTTGTTGTGGGGGACGGGGCAGCCCGTCTTTGCGAAGGATGCCGTGAAGAAGGCAAAGATCGGGGTGGAAGGCCTTGGTTGGCTGCATAACCGTGACCAGCGCCTCTCACTGGAGCGACTGTTGGGCGACCAGCGCGGGGAAGTGATCGAGTCGAACGCGATCGAGGATGCGGCGTTCCTCCTCGTCTCGGCGCTGCAGAGCAAAGGTTTCTTAAAGCCAAAAATCGAAATCGAATTTGTGCGGGTCGGAGGCGGGAAATCAGAACGATTCATTTTCGATACCACCCTGACCACGCCTCTCCCGAGACCGCTCGCGGCCCACGAGGTGACTTTCCACGTCACGGAAGGCGTGCGCTATCACGTCGGTGAAGCCCGGATCTCCGGCCTGCACGTCGTTCCAGTGGAAACGGCCCAGGGCTATTTCATGCCCGGCCAGGCGCTGTACGCAACGGGTGAGGCTCGCGCTTATACGCCGGGGCGGCTCCGTCGGGCGGTGGAGGCGGTGCAGGAGGAACTGCAACTGCGTGGTCATGCGGAGGCCCGCGTCCGCACTGACGATGTCCAGATCGACGATAAGACCGGCAAAGTTACGCTCGCGGTGGAGGTCGTCGAGGGGCCGCGCTGGGAAGTCGAAACGCTGCGTTTCGCCGGCGGGGAGGGTGCCGGCGTCGTGGTGGATTACGGGCCGCAATTCGAGCACCGTCCCTGGACCCAGCTCTGGCAGCAGGATCTGCGGGAGCGGGTGCGCCATTCCTATTATGAGAAAGGCTATCCCGAGATCGTCGTAACGCTGGACGGGAAGCCCGGCCCGGAAGTTCAAGGGGTGAAACCGGTGGAGGTCACGGCGACCATCGTTCCCGGCCCCCACGTCACGGTCGGGCAGGTTCATTTCGAGGGGAATGACCGCACGAGGGAGAGCGTGCTCCGTCGCCGCGTGCTGGCGCAAACCGGCGATCCCCTGGACCCGATTTCCCTCGAACGCTCCCGGTACCGCTTGTCGCGGCTCGGCGTGTTCAGCTCGGTGGATCTGCGGTTTCAACCGGCGGACGGAGAGGTGCGCGATCCGGTTTTTGTTTTGCGGGAGGCCCCGCGGCGGGAAGCCAGCCTGTTGGTCGGCTGGGGCAGTTATGAACAAGCGAGGGCGGGCATCGAGTTCCGGCAGCTTAATCTTTTTGGTCTCGCCCACCAGAGCCGGCTCGAGCTGGTGCAGTCGATCAAGAGCAGTCGCGGCGACTATGTTTACACGGTGCCGGAGCTTTTCGGCGAGACGATCGATGGCACGGCGCGGCTCTTTGGATTGCAGCGGGAGGAACGCTCGTTTCTTCGGCAGGAATTTGGTTTCGCGGTCACCCTGAAACGGCAGCTGCGATGGCAAAAAGCCGACGCGACGGCCGGCTATACTTATCAGGCGCTGCGCAGTCCGGAGAACAACCTCGCGACGAGCGGCGTGGACAGCGTCGAGGTGAAGGTGGGGAGCGTCGATCTCGGCCTCACGAGCGATTTCCGCGACAATCCGCTTCGGCCCCGTCGGGGTTACCGCTGGTTTTTGCAGCTCGAAGCCGCGGGTCGTCACCTGGGTGGTGAGACCGATTACCAGCGAATCGAAATGGGCGGCGCGTTTCACACCCCATGGGGAAAGACGCGGTGGATCCATCTCGGCCTGACGCACGGGGTCATCACCACGCAGGGCGCCGAGAACGACCGCCTCCTGCCCGTGAACAAACGTTTCTTTCCAGGCGGCGACAGCAGTATCCGCGGTTATCAGCAGGGGGAGGCCGCGCCGCGCGGAGCCGATGGACGCTATGTCGGAGCGAAAAGTTATCTGCTGCTCAACGCCGAGCTGGAGCAGGCCCTCACGGATACGTGGTCACTCGTGCTGTTCGGCGATGCCTTGGGCGACTCGGTTCGACTCTCGCACTATCCCGTGGAGGAAAAACT
>JBDSSU010000075.1:0-8370 GCA_039928635.1 Opitutaceae bacterium
AGGAGCAACGTCAGATACAACAAAGCCGGGTCCGCAGTCTCATGGAGGACTCCGCGATATTTCAGCGTGATGGGTTCAGCCTCGGTGAAAATGCGGTCAAGTTCCCGGATGGCGTTCAACGTATGCACATCCGCGGTGTAACGATGGTAGTACTCGTGCTGCACCAGGCAGGTCAGCGCCTCGAATTCGGGGATGAACTGGCCGAGCACGCCGAGTTCGTGCATTTTGGAAAGGACGGGTTGCACCGCTCCCACCTCCGCGAGGATCGCGCGGAAGCTGACGCTTGCGTCGGTTGAGCTCGCGACCTCGGGGGTCAGCAAGGTCAGCGATGCCCGGATCAACTGGGCGAGATGGAAATCAAGCGTGCACTCGAGCTGCTGGCAGTGGCGGAAAACCCGGATGAGACGGATGGGATCTTCCTCAAAGACGGTGGGTTTCTCCGCCGCCAGCTGGCGGCCGCGCAGAAGGAAGCCATCGATCTTTTTTGTGCGTTGGAAACGGGCGGCACGGAGCGCATCGCGAAACGACGTCGTGCCCGGCGCGCCGTCGGCTCCGCGCCCGATGCTGAGCGCGAGCCGGTCTTCCACGAGTTTCGAGACCCGGAAAATCGCCTGTGCCGCCCGATAGTAATCCTGCATCAAATGCTCCACGCGCGGGAGCAGTTCGACCTCGGGATAGCCGAGATTTTGCGCGAGCGGTGGCTGGACATCGAGGTTCAGCAGGTCGGTCGGCCGCGTGCTCATGAAATGGAGCTCGTTGCGCACCCGGAGGAGGAAATCGTAGGCGCGGCGGAACTCGGCGAGGTCGTCGGCCCGGAGATAATTCTGCGTTGCCAGCTCGTCGATGCTTGAGATGCCGAGTTTCACGCGGGCCATCCACACGGCATTCTGGTAATCGCGGAGTCCGCCGACACCGTTCTTGATCTCGGGCTCCTGGTTGAAAACGGTGTTGCCGTATTTTGCGCGGCGCTGGGCCTGGTCGTCCAGACGTGCGGCGATATAGCCCTTCGGATCTTCACTCGTGTAGTAGCTGCGGTAAGCGCCCGCGAAGGTCTCGAAAAGCCGGCTCGAGCCCGCAATCAGCCGGGCCTCGAGTAATGCGGTCTTCGTTTGGATATCCTTGCGCGCCTCGACGAACACCTCGTCCACCGTGCGGGTGGAATGGCCGACTTTGAGGCCGCAATCCCAGAGCAGATAAAGGATTTCCTGGTTGAGATGTTCCTGGAGCGGTTTGGCAACCGCCGGCTTCGTCTTCGACGGAAAAAGAAACATCACGTCGATGTCGCTGTGGGGGGAAAGTTCCAAGCGCCCGTAGCCGCCCAGGGCCAGCAGCGCGACGGGCGCCGGCATCTCGCCGTGCGCGCGAACGTAGGAATCGATCGCGGCGTCGAAGAGATGTCCCAGCATCTCGTCGATGGTTCGGGCTCGTTCCTGCACGGTGACCAGTCCGGACGCGCCGCTGGCATGGCGGGCGCGGAGGGTGAGATTGGCCTTCTTCAGATACGCCTTGCAGGCGGCGAGTCGCATCGCGGGGGAGACCGTGCCCAGAAAAGGCAATGGCGTGTCGCCGGCGGCGGAGAGAAGGGTTTCAGACATGAAGACAAAGCAGTGAACTCAAAAAACTCGCATGGGCGAGGGGGATTTTTTTCGCGGAATCGTGCGCTTTAAACCACTTGCTTCACCCAGGGGCGCGGGGTTTTCTCGGCGGTTCCAAAACTGTAACGACCATGGCTGAAATTTCGAAGGGCTACGAATCGCGCGAAGTGGAGAGAAAATGGTATGCCGCCTGGCAGGCCGCGCACGCCTTCGCCGGCAAGCCGATGCCCGGCAAAAAGCCCTACAGCATCGTCATTCCCCCACCGAACGTCACCGGGGTACTCACGATGGGCCACGTGCTCAATAACACGCTGCAGGATATCCTCGTGCGCCGGGCGCGGCTCGAGGGAAAGTCGGCGCTCTGGCTTCCGGGCACCGACCACGCGGGCATCGCGACCCAAACCGTCGTCGAACGTCAGCTGCGGAAGGAAAAGAAAACGCGTCATGACTTTGGCCGCGAAAAGTTCGTGGAAAAAGTCTGGGAGTGGCGCGAAGAAAAAGGCGGGATCATCCTCGAACAGCTGCGCCGCCTCGGCGCTTCGTGCGACTGGGATCGCACCCAGTTCACGATGGATGAGCACTACTCGAAAGCCGTGCTGGCGGTGTTCGTGGATCTTTTTCAGAAGGGGCACATCTACCGCGGCAAACGGATGGTGAACTGGTGTCCAGTTTCGCAAACCGCGCTTTCCGACGAAGAAGTCATCATGAAGCCGGTCAACGGCACGATGTACCGCGTGCGTTACGAGCTGATCGAGGCACCCGGGCAGTATATCGAGGTGAAGACAACGCGTCCTGAAACGATTCCGGGCGACGTCGCGATCGCGGTGCATCCGAACGATCCGCGCTACGCGGGGTTCATCGGCAAGAAAGTCCGCCGGCCCATCGGCCCCGCCGAGCAGATTCCGATCATCGGTGATAGCGCCGTGGATTTGGAATTCGGCACAGGCGCACTGAAGATCACGCCGGCGCACGACAAGGTGGATTTCGAGGTGGGTGCCCGGCACCAGTTGCCGGTCATCGATGTGCTCAATGCCGACGGCACGCTCAACGAACTCGCCGGCCCCGAGCTGGCGGGGATGGATCGCTTCGCCGGTCGGAAAAAAGCCGCGGAGCTGTTGAAAACGGCCGGAGCCCTCGTCGCCGAGGAGCCGTACGCGAACAACGTGGGCTACTCGGAGCGTGCGGATGTGCCGATCGAGCCGCGGCTCACGTGGCAGTGGTGGCTGCGTTATCCGCGCGTTGAAGAAGCAAAGGCGGCGGTGCGCGACGGACACATCAAGTTCTACCCGGAGCGGTGGAGCAAAGTGTATCTCCACTGGCTGGAGAACATTCAGGATTGGTGCATCAGCCGCCAGCTCTGGTGGGGGCACCGGATCCCGGTTTGGTATCGCAAAGGCGTCGACAAGGAGAAGCTCACCGAGGCTGATCTCCGCGACTCGGGCAAGGTTCAGGTCTCACTCACCGGTCCGGTGGATCGGGAAAACTGGGTGCAGGAGGAGGACGTGCTCGATACGTGGGCCTCGTCATGGCTGTGGCCGTTTGCGACGATGGGCTGGCCCGACGCCGACGCCATGAAGCGAGCCGGGTACGACTATTTTTATCCGACCACGACGCTCGTGACGGGACCGGACATTATTTTCTTCTGGGTCGCGCGGATGATCATGGCAGGACTGGAGTTCACGCATCCGGGTGAGCCGCTCGAACGGCGGATTCCGTTCAAGAATGTTTATTTCACCGGGATTATTCGCGATCAGCAGGGGCGGAAAATGTCGAAGTCCCTCGGCAATTCGCCGGACCCGCTCGATTTGATCGACACCTACGGCGCGGACGGGCTGCGCTTCGGGATCATCTCGATCGCGCCGCAAGGGCAGGACATCCGTTTCCAGGAAGACCGCATCGAAGGCGGAAAAAATTTCTGCAACAAGCTTTGGAACGCCTGCCGGTTTCGCCAGATGAGCGGCGAAGCCGGTGACAATGGTGCGTTCGCCACGATCTTCGCACGGCTCGAACCCGCGAAATTCGACGCGGACGACCACGCGATTCTCGACCGGCTTTTTGCCACGACTGCTGACGTGGATCGCTGCTTCGCCGAGTTTGAGTTCAGCGCAGCGGTGCAGTCGCTCTACGGGTTTTTCTGGAACGATTTTTGCGATTGGTACGTCGAGGTTTCCAAATCGAAGCTTCAGTCGCCTGATACGAAGGCGAACTGTCTCGCCATCCAGGATCTCGTGTTGCGGCAAACTCTCCTGCTGTTGCACCCGTTCATTCCGTTTATCACCGAGGAGCTCTGGCAGCTGCTTGGTTACGGGAGGCCGGGGATGTTTATCGAGGACACACGCATCGAAAATGCGGCCGATCTGAGTGCCGCGGCGAAGGGACGGGGACTGGTGCTGGATCGGGCGGCCGTCGCCGCGGTGGAAAAATTAAAAGGAGTCGCCTCGCTCGCGCGCGCCCTCAAGGCCGATCACAACCTGGCGAGTCGCCGCGATGTGCAGTTCTTCGTGACGACTGGCGACGCGGAATGGGGATTGTTGAGCGCAAATCTCGCGAAGCTCGCGCGCATGGTCGGCGCGGCGGAAATCACGCGGAAGGAGAGGGTCGAAGGTGCGCCGGCGGCGGTGACTCCGCTGGGTACGTTTTATCTGGATCTCGCAAGCACCGTGGATCCGGTCGCGGAAAAAGCGCGCCTGACGAAGGAGCTGGAGCAGCTGGCGAAGCATGTCGCGGGCACGGAAGCACGTCTTGCGAACCAAGCTTTTGTCAGCAAAGCCCCGCCCGCTGTTTTGGAAGGCGCGCGGAAACAGCTCGAGGAACAGAAAGCCAAACAGGTGGAGATCGAACGTTTGTTGAAGTCGCTGGGGTAAGCGCCTGTTGCTGCTCGATTCGAGCCGCGTTTTTGTCCGCAGCATTCGGTTGAGGGAAATGCTTCGTTCCCCCGCCGCCTTCGCGCCAAAGAATTTTGCTTCTCCGCCGACCCTTCAGTAACTGTCTGAGCAACGAATATGAAACGTCTAAAGATTGTCGGAATCGTCTTGGGTGCCTTGGTGATGCTGGGCGTCATTGTCCTTGTCCTCGCCCTAACGCCTGCGGTGCAGACGTGGGCGGTCCGCAAAGCGACGGCGGGGCAGCCCGGAGTTTCCCTGGACGTCACCCGCGTTTCTCTCGGGTTTTCAAAAGCCGATCTTTCTGACGTCCGCTTTTCGAAGGACGGGGTGATCGTGACGGCCAAGGCAGTCACTGCGCGCTATTCCGCGTGGGATTATCTCACCAAGAAACGAATCAACGTGGATTCGGTTACCGCGCAGGACCTCCTGATCGACCTCCGCTCAGCCAAACCTTCCGCAACCGCCGCTCCCGCCGAAAAGAGTCAGCCGTTTCAAGGCGTGCTCGCGCAGGCGCAGCTTCCCTTTGATGTCCGACTCGCTTCGCTCACCGCCACGGGGCGCGCGCTTTTGCCGGGCGAGCAGACGGTGACGTTCGACCTGGCTGGCAGCGATATCGCCACTGGCCAGAGCGGGAAACTTGCCTGGACGGTGGAATTCGCGGACGCGAAGACGGGCGCGGCGCTTCAGACGTTGCAGGCCAAGGGTGGGGCGACGGTGCACGTTTCGAGTGATCGCCGGGTCGACTCGATTGCGATCGAGACCACGGCGACGCTCAAGGGCCCGAAGCTGCCTGACGAGGAAATCAAACTTGTTGCGACGGCGGGCCAGCTGACCGCGGGCGGCAATGAAAGCTACACGGCCAATGTCGGTCTTGTCCGTGGCGCGGCCATCGAGACAATCGTAAAAGCGAGTGCTGAATATCTCGCTGCTCCTCGCGAGATGAACGGTACCTGGGACGTCGCCGTGCGGAGCGAGCAGCTCGCGGGATTGCTGGCGGGTCTTGGGCTTCCCGAGGTCGCGGCCAATGGAGCGGGAAAATTTCAGCTCAAGCCGGATACCGTAGCGGTGTCTGCGAGTGGCGAAATGCAGGGCAGAGTTTCGCAGCTGCAGAAGTTATCGCCGGCGCTCGAGGGAATCGGGTCGGTGCAGTTCAAGGCGACCTTTGACGGCGGCATGGCGGACGATCTTGCGCGCCTCGATCAGTTGAACCTGGAAGTCACCGGAGCGGATGGAAAGAAGTTCGCCCAGATCAGTTCGCTGCAGAAAGTCACGTTTGGATTGGCGGACAAACGCGTCACGCTCGCGGATCCGAAATCCGAGCTTGCCCGGATCTCGATTCAGCAACTTCCGCTCGCGTGGGCGCAGTCCCTGGTCAAGCCGATGGTGATCGAAAGTGGTGATCTCTCGCTGGTGCTCGCCATCGAAGCCGAGCCCGATGGCAGCCGCATCCGCGCGCGCGCCATCGAGCCACTGGCGATCCGCACGTTTTCGCTCAGCAACGGAAAGCAGAAGCTCGCTGATCAAGTCAGCCTCACGGCACGCCCGAATATCGACTATTCTGCTACGCGCATCCTCGCCCAAGTGGCGTCGCTCAACGTCACCATGCCTGCCGGCGACGCGCTCACGGGCGATCTGTCCGCGGAGGTCACCAATCTCACGACCACGCCGGTCATCGCGTTTACCACGCAGCTTCAGGCAAAAATCGTCACCGCCTTGAAACCGTATCTCCCCATCGAAACGGGTCCGCTGGCGGTGAGCGCATCGGTCGAAGGCCGTCAGGAAGGGCAGACGGTGAATCTGACCAAAGCCAACGCGACGTTGAACGGAGCGAACGGCACGCTGCTCAGCGCCCTTGAGCTCCAGCAACCGGTGCGGATCGACACGAAAGCCATGACCTTTGTCGTCGCGAACCCGGCGGCGGTGGCCGCCCGGGTGCGCGTCGGACAGATCCCGCTTTCCTGGGCCGAGGGTTTCGTCGCGAAGTCGAAGTTCGCCGGCGGGCTGACGGGTGGTGTACTCGAAGTCACGATGCGTTCCGCGGAGGATCTCACCGTGGTGACGACGGAGCCGCTCACGTTGCGCGGAGTATCGGCGACGATGGACGGAAAACCGCAGGCCCAAAACCTGGACCTCACCGCGAATCTCACCGCCACCAAGCGCGGCGAGACGATTGCCTACGACGTGCGCCGCATCGAGGTGAAGCAAGGTGAGACCGCACTCGCCGGGCTGGTGGTGGCGGGCGAAGCGAAACTCGGCGCCAAACTGATCGCTTCCGCCAAGGGGAACCTCGAGGTGGATGTTGCTGCGTTGATGAAGCAGCCGGCGCTCGCGGAGTACGCGACGCTTTCCCAAGGCCGGCTGACGGGCGTCTTCGATGCGAACATGGCGGACACGATCCGGGCGACCGGGGTTTTAACCGGCAAGAATCTCGTCACGAAAACGGACAACCGATCGCTGGGCGATCTTCAGGTAAACCTCGACGCCAACGTAAAGCCCGACGGAAGCGGCACGCTGGTACTCCCGCTTACGCTGACCAACGCCACTCGCAAATCCGACGTTTCCATCAATGGCGTGTTCGGCAGATCCACGGATCAAAAGACGTTTCTCTTCACCGGAAAAATCGCGAGCGATCTCCTCGTGGTGGAGGATTTTCAACCGCTCGCCGGCATGGCACCGGGCGGCGAAAAAGCGAAAGCGACCCCCTCTCCTGCGCCGAGCCGGCGCGCCCCGCCGCCGGTGGTATCGACCCCACCGGCTTCGAAGCCGTCGACGCCAGACACCGCACCTTTTTGGAAAGGCGTGAATGGAAAAGTCGAAATGGATCTTAAGCGGGTGATCTATGGAAAAGATTACGTGATCAGCGCGATTCGCGGGACGGCGGTCATCACGGACAGCCGGCTCTCGCTCGATGGGTTGGAGGGGAAATTCAAGGAGAACCCGTTCAAGGTGGCGGCGACCGTGACGTTCACCGCGGCGCAAGCGCAGCCGTATGCGCTCACGGGCTCGGCGGATGTGGCGAACTTCGACGTGGGCGAATTCCTCCGCGCCGCGAATCCCGCCGAGAAACCGGCGCTCGAAACGAAAGCGACGGTCAGCGCGAAATTGAACGGCAACGGCGGGAACGTCGAAGACCTCGCAAAAAATGCCTTTGGCAAATTCGAGGTGACGGGCACGCAGGGCACCATGCGCCTCCTCGCGCGGAAAGGCGGGGCGGGCACCGCCGTGAATGTTGCCTCCCTTGGCCTCGCGATTCTCGGTGCGGCCCGCGGGTCGGAAGGGGCGTCCGCGCTGGCGGAGATCACGCGCCTGTTGAACGAAGTCCCGTTCGAGAGCGTGAAGATGCAGGTCGAGCGCGCGCCCGATCTTTCCTTCAAGCTGACGTCGCTCGAAATGGTCTCACCGGTGATGCGCATGAGCGGCACCGGCAGTCTGGCGAGCAAGAGTGTGGACGACCTCCAGAACGCGCCGATGAACATCGTGCTGCAGCTCGGGGCGAAGGAGCAGCTCGGTTATCTTTTGAAGCGGGTCGGAATGCTCGGGGAAAAACAGGACGACAAGGGATACCAGTTGATGTCGCAGGCATTCACGGTGGGAGGCACGCCCTCGAAGCCGGATTCCTCCGCGCTCTGGAAAATGCTCGGCGGCGCGGCCGCCGGCGCGCTGCTGCGGTAACATCCGCGCTCACTTCGCGCCTCACCGCGGACGAAAATTTTCATCGGAGACCGCTGCTGCGCTGCGGAGGAATCAATCAACCACGGCACGCGGCTTTCGCCGGCAGGCGGGTCCGATGGAATTTTAGGCGGTGGTGGGACGCAGGGGTTGGTGCCGCCTTCATTTCCCGTGATCGGTTTATTCCGCCTTGTCCAAAAGCCATGCATTGAGAAACCACG
>JBDSSU010000076.1:0-2591 GCA_039928635.1 Opitutaceae bacterium
TCTGGAGATTCTCAGCATTCACTCCGCCGCTGGTCGTACGATTAGTGGCGAAACCGCTTGGGGCACGCGCCCGTTTCGTGCGCCGCATCACACGGTCTCCGACGTCGCGTTACTCGGTGGCGGCACGATCCCTGGGCCGGGCGAAATTTCGCTCGCTCATCACGGGGTGCTTTTCCTGGACGAACTTCCCGAATTCAAGCGCTCCGCCTTGGAAGTGCTCCGGCAGCCACTGGAAGACGGGAACGTTTCGATCTCGCGCAGCGCCGGCAAGATCACCCTGCCCTGTGCCTTCATGCTCGTGGCGGCGATGAACCCGTGCCCGTGTGGATACTTGGGCGACCCCAAGCACGAATGCCGTTGTTCACCGACCCAAATCCAGCGGTACCGCTCCAGGATCAGTGGGCCGCTGCTCGACCGGATCGATATTCATATCGAGGCGCCTGCCCTCTCGTTAACGGAATTGCGTTCTGATAAGACGGGCGAAACGTCGGAGGCCATTCGGGAGCGAGTCGACTCTTCCCGCACCCGGCAACAGGCGCGATTCACCGGCTCAAACACCACCTGCAACGCCCGCATGACCCAGGCGCAAATTCGCCGCCATTGTCTGATCGACGCGTCGCTCGGCGATCTCCTCCAGCAGGCGATGGAACAGCTCAGTCTCTCCGCCCGGGCCTACAATCGTATCCTCAAGGTCGCCCGCACCATTGCTGATCTCGGGGGCGCTGAAAAAATCGCCGCTCCTCACCTGCTCGAAGCGATCCAGTACCGCAGTCTCGACCGCAGCGTCTTCTATTGACGCACCCCTCCAGGTGACGGGCCGTGCTCGATGACTCCACGGTCCGCCATCCATCCGCCCGCCAGGACTCAGAGTTTTTGCGCCGCAGCGCCTGCAGTTGCGCGAGTCATGAACGTGGCCCTCGCATCCGAACGCCGGACACGGTGTTGGTTTTATTTGCCGCCGAGTCGCGGCCGTCACCTCCACCGCAACGATTACCGTCTGCACGACGATGATCGCATAGCCCAGCACCATCGACACCGACGCCGCACAGCACCCCAGCACTGCATGCAGCACAAGGTCGTCATACCCCGCCGTACTCATCGTGACCACCCGCTCCGTCGACCGAAGGATGGTTACTGCTGCGGGACGCCGGGCTTCAATTGCGTGCGGTGCGCCTCAATGGCGGCGAGTAAATTGGCCACCACATTCGGGTGATCCGCGGCAATGTCCGAGTGTTCGCCGGGATCGCGGCCAAGATCGAACAGCAACGGCGGAGTGTGGCGTTCGGCGACCGGTTGGGTGTAGCCGTCCTGCGTGGCGAGGTGGAGTTTGTAGCGTCCAAGGCGACAGGCGAACAGCTCGCTGTTTCGATAGTAGAAAAACGGACGCTCGGGCAAAGGCGCGCCTTGAAACAGCAGCGGCCCAAGATCGATGCCGTCGAGGATCCGATCGGTTGGCGGCAACGCGCCGGACAGCCGTGCGACGGTGGGAAACAGATCCAAGGTGCTGGCGAAATCGTGGGAAACCCCGGGGGCGATGCGTCCGGGCCACCAGGCGATGCCGGGTTCCCTCATGCCTCCCTCCCACGTGCCGCCTTTGCCATCGCGGAGCGGTCCGGCGCTACCGCCCTGCAGGCCCTGCGTGAGCCACGGGCCGTTGTCGCTGGTGAAGACGACGAGGGTGTTCTCCGCCAGTCCCGCCTCCTTGAGCGCGGCCATGACCTGCCCGACGCTCCAGTCGAGTTCCTCAACGGTATCGCCATAGATGCCGCGGAGGCTGCGGCCCTTGAAAGCGGGGGAGGCGAACAACGGGACGTGCGGGAACGTGTGGGCGAAGTAGAGAAAGAACGGCTGGTGGTCGTGGTCCTTGATGAACTGCACCGCCTTGGCGGTGTAGCGCTGTGTCAGTGTCGTCTGCCGGGCGGGTTTCTCGATAATCTCGCCGTTGAGAATCAGCGGCACGTTCCAGCCGTCTTCGGGCGGTTCCGCGCCTTTGGCGGCTCCCTTCACTAAGTTGGGGCGCACGTCCATGTCGTTTGAATACGGAAGGCCATAGCTGAGATCGAAGCCCTGATCGTTGGGCCGGCTGCCGGGATGGGCGCCGAGGTGCCATTTGCCGAGGTGCGCCGTGGCGTAGCCCCGCGAGCGCAGCAATTCGGCGATGGTGATTTCGTCCGGGGGCAGGCCACCGGCGGAGTCGGGAAAAAGTACATCGCGTTTGCCGTACATGCCGCTGCGGACCGCATAACGGCCGGTCAACAGGGCGGCGCGACTGGGGGTGCAAACCGGCGCGGCGACATAAAAATTCGTGAGACGCAGGCCCTCGGCGGCCATCCGGTCGAGGTGGGGAGTACGGATGCTGGGGCTGCCGTAGCAGGCGAGATCTCCGTAGCCCAAGTCGTCGGCAAAGATGATGACGATGTTGGGCGGACGGGGCGGTTCCGCGGCGCGGAGCGGGCCGAAGGCAAGGAGGCCGGCACAAACGGGCAGAAGAGGAACGAGGAGTTTTTTCATCGGGATTGGGGCGATTGGTTCCGGGCATCAGGGCGCGACCTGCAGGATCATGCGGCGGTAGCGCGTCAATGCTGGGGAAC